>JBGSKE010000415.1:0-4625 GCA_041741355.1 Negativicutes bacterium
CTACGGCCCGCGCCGCACCCGGTCGACCGACTGCCGCCGCTACGCCACCATAGGTCGCGACCTGTCCGGCCGGAATCGCCGCCGTAAATTGCAGCGCTTGCAAACGAAACTCACTGTAGCCGGTCCAGTCGATCGGCACGCTGAAAGCAACAGGCTTGCCGCCGAAATAATCCCGCAGTTGATTGGTCAGCAACTGCAGCCACTTCTGTTGACCCGGTTCGAGCTCCGCCTCGATCAGGCCGCTTGTCGTCAGGTGCGTCCGTGCTTCCTGCTGCGTCGGATAGGGAAAGGTCAATTCGTATAATCCCTGGTCAGACCATACCGAAGCTAAAATCCCCCGCGTGATGTTGATCCAGACCAATTTTTTCGTCATTTTTTACTCACCCCTCCGGCAAATTCGCATTAGCTGCCTTCCAGGCCTCTTCACGGATCAGCTCCAACACATCGCGTTTGATCGTCAGGAACTGGTCCGACAGTTTCAGGTCATAAGTCCGCTTGGTGGGCAGGTCGACTGCGATCCGGGCCTTGATTTTGCCTGGCCGGGCTGTCATGACATAAATGGTGTCGCCGATGAACACGGCCTCCTCCACATCATGAGTGACAAACAGAATCGTTTTGTGCGATTCATCCCACACCGACAGCAGCAATTCCTGCATTACCGACCGGGTCTGCGCATCCAGTGCGCCAAACGGTTCGTCCATCAGCAGCACTTCCGGATCGTTGGCCAGCGCCCGGGCAATCGCCACCCGTTGCTTCATGCCGCCGGAAAGTTTGCGGGGATAAGCCTGTTCAAACCCTTTCAAACCGATCCGTTCGATATAAAACTTCACGGCGTCCTGCTGGTCGCTGCGCGAACGGCCAGCCACATTCAACCCGAAAGCGATGTTTTGCTCGACCGTCAGCCAGGGAAACAGCGTGTAGGCCTGAAACACCATGCCCCGATCCTTTCCCGGCTCTTTGATCTCCTTGCCATCCAGCAACACCCGGCCGCTTGAGGCTTCTTCCAGTCCGGCGATAATCCGCAGGATCGTCGACTTGCCGCAACCGGACGGCCCCAAAATCGTGACAAACTCACTTTCGGCCACACAAAAGCTGGTGTTTTGCAGCGCGGTCACCGTAGCGTTTTTTTCCTGAAATACTTTGGACACATTTTCAATGCACAGTTTATTTTCCATCAGGCGGCGCCTCCCTTGCCCATCCAGGGGAATAGCCGTCCATACAGCCATTTAAAAACCAGGTCGATAATAATGCCGATCACGCCGATGACCAGGATCCCCACAATGATGTGGGCAGTCTTGAGAAACCGTTGCGACTGCATGATCATATAGCCTAGGCCGGAGCTGGCCGCCACGATTTCGGCCACCACCAGATAAGTCCAGGCCCAGCCGAATGTGATTCGCATTGTATCCAAGATTCCCGGCAAACTGGCCGGCAGGATAATCCGCCAGAATACGCTGCGCTTGGATACGCCCAATGTATAAGACGTGTCGATCAGTTCCTGCGACACGTTTTTTGTCACATCCATCACCATCAGGGTCATTTGAAAAAAGGTGCCAAAGAAAATCACGGCAATTTTTTCTATTTCGCCGATCCCCAACCAGAGGATAAACAGCGGGATAAACGCCGAAGCCGGCATATAACGTACAAAGCCGAGAAACGGTTCAAAAAACGCTTCGAATACTTTCAAGCTGCCCATCATGATCCCCAGCGGCACGCCAATGGCGGCAGCCAGCAGAAAACCGAAGGTTACCCGCAGTACGCTGGCGTAAATGTCCTGCATCAAGTCAAATTCAGCAAACAATAACACCGCCGCTTTGACAATATCATCCGGCGCCGGTAAAAACAGTGGCGGCACATGTCCGCCGTAAGTCAAAACCGACCAAACCAGTAACAAGAGAGCAAACGCAGCCGCCGCCAACGACCAATACAACGGTCGCGTAATTTCGGCCTTGGCGGTAGCCCATTTTTGCATAGCCAATAAAATCACCATCCATCCAGAATCGCAGCCACAAAAACCATATTCTCCGGGAACAACAGAAAGAGGGACTGTGAAAAACGGCTTCAGACGCCTCTTCCACAGCCCCTCCGCTGTTTATCGTCTTATTTTATCTTGTTGATAAAAGTGCTGTCAAATACTTTGGAAGTATCTGGCACTTTGGTCAGGATTTTTTGCCCGACATAGAATTCACCGGCAATTTTGGCCACTTCAAAAAGAGCGCCCGGTTTTTCCTTAGTGCCGAACAAGGCAAGATTATCCTTCAAATTGTAAAATTGGATGGTCTTGTTGCCGGCCAAAGTCTCTTCCGGCTTTTCTTTCAATTCAACCGCCATGATTTTGGCGGCTTCGGTCGGATTCTTCTGAATGAAATCGGTCGCTTCAGACAACGCGGCGACGATTTTTTGCACGGCATCCGGGTTAGCCTTCACAAAATCCTCATGCAGAACCAACACATCGGCAATCAGCGCCGGAGTATCCTTGGTGGTGGAAAGGATGATGTTGCCCGCTGCAGCTGCTTTGGTGATGTGCGGTTCCCAAGTCACGGCAGCCGGAACTTTTCCTGCCATCAGCGCGCTGGCGGCTTCACTAGCCTTCATTTCAACAGCTTTAACGTCCCCGTCTTTCATCCCATTCTTTTTCAGAAGGGTGCTCAGGTAAAGGTGGGAGGCGGACCCTTTGTTGAAGGCAACTTCTTTGCCTTTCAGGTCAGCGATCGTTTTGATTCCGCTGGCTTTGGTTACGAGGATTCCATCAGCGCCCGCCGAAGCGTCAAACGCCCAGACCATTTTGATGGGAACTCCCTGGCCCAGCGCCGCAATGGATACGTCGACCGAAGCGGCCATCCCCTGAATTTTTTTTGCAACAATGGACTGTTTGCGTACACCTACGTCTTCGATCGACTGAATTTGCACGTCAATCCCTTTGGATTTAAACATGCCTTTTTGCGCTGCGACAAACAAGGCGCCATAGCCGTTCCATGGTGTATAGGCGATGATGATTGGTTCTGCCTTTGCTGCCGGTTTGGCCGGTTCCGATTTGCCGCAGCCGGCCACGCCGGCGACCAGCATCAGAACTGCCAATAGGAGTGCTAGTTTTTTGTTCATGTTCTCACCTTTTCTTTCTTTATTGTACTAAAGCACAGAAATATTAATTCGCGCTTGTTGTCGAATTTCCTGCTACTTCGACAAATTTTTTCAACACAGCGACCAATGCGGCGTTTTGCTGCGAAGTCCCTAGCGAAATCCGCAGAAAACTCGGATAGCCCCAGCCGGCGCCGGCCCGAATGATGATTCCTGCGGCCCGGGCCGCATCGGCCAGCGGCGCAGCTTCCCGGCCTGTGTCGACAAACACGAAATTGGTCTGCGAAGGCAATACCCGCCAGCCCAGGTCGGTCAGTTTCTCGCTCAGCCATTGCCGCTGCGCGGCGTTTTGTCGCACCGACGCCCCGATAAACTCGGCATCGTCCAGCGCAGCCATCGCGCCGATCTGAGCCAACGTGTTGACATTGAACAACGGGCGGACCCGCTGCACCAGCGAAACAACATCGCTATGACCGATCGCGTAACCGACTCGCATCCCAGCCAGGCCGTATACTTTAGAGAAAGTCCGGATCGTTACCACATTGGGGAATTCGCCCAGTAGCGACAGGCCGGAAACAAACGTATCATCGGCTACATAATCAATATAGGCTTCATCCAGGCCCACCAAAACATGGGACGGAATCGCCGCCAAAAACGCCCGCAGCTCGTCACCGCTTACGACAACACCGGTCGGATTGTTAGGATTGCAGAGAAAGATGATTTTGGTGCGTGGGGTGATGGCCGCCAGCATTGCCGGCAGGTCAGCCCGCAAATCATCGCAACGTACCGGCACCTTCACCGGCACGCCGTCCATGATCGTAGCGGCATTGGCGTATTGGCCAAAAGTCGGCCAGGGCAGGACCACTTCATCGCCCGGCTCGACAAAAGCGTTCACCAGCAATGCGATCGCTTCGTCGCCGCCATTACCGATATATACGTTTCCCAGGCCCACGCCGCTGCGATCAGCAATTTTTTGCCGTAACGCCTTGGCTTCCATATCGTAGTAGAGGTGCACCTGGCTGGCTGCTTCTTGCATTGCCCGAATCGCCAGTGGCGAAGGGCCGTAGGGGCTTTCATTGAAAGACAGTTTGGCTACTTCACCGCGTTCCAGCAGCCGGCAAAGCTCCGCCGGCGTGCGGTCCGGCCAGCCCGGCGAATACGGTTTAATTGTCTCCACCACTGTACGGGGTGCTACTTGTCGTTTGATCATGAACTGATGCCTCCGTCCGAAAATTTCTAGAGAATTATTCAGCGTTTCTTCAGATTGTACCATACGAAAGGAGCCGCCGAGAACTTATCGCTAAGTTTCCCGCACGGCCCCTTTGCCATCGATCTATGGATCGGTTATTCGGCCTCGAATTGATCCTTGTTGACGCCGCAAACCGGACAGACCCAGTCTTCCGATACATTTTCCCAGACAGTTCCCGGCGCGATCCCGTGATCGGGATCTCCTTCGACCGGATCATACACATAACCACAGACAGTGCAGACATACTTTTGCATTTTCATCGCTCCTTTTCTTTCGTTGTTTTGTTGGTTCGCCATGT
>JBGSKE010000416.1:0-3287 GCA_041741355.1 Negativicutes bacterium
CTGTCGGAATTGCGCAAAGAGATGGCTGGGACTTCATTGGAACTGAAAAAAATTGCTGTAGCCGGCAGAATTCATCCCGGAGGCGCGGGAAATGGATAATGTAAAAAAGAACCCGCAGCAGGAAGCTGTAGCGATTCGTTATGATCGGGATCGAGAAAATGCTCCCCGGGTCGTTGCCAAAGGCAAAGGGTATGTTGCCGAACAGTTGCTTGCCATTGCCAGACGACATGCAGTGCCGGTTTATCAGAACCAAACCGTTACGCAGCTATTGATGGCAGTGGAACTGGACCGGGAAATCCCGCCGGATTTATACCAGGCGGTTGCCAATGTACTGGCGTATGTATATCGAATGGATGGACGAGCGGCCGAAAAAGTGAAGGCCCGCCGATGAAAAAAATGAACTGTGTTGAAAAAGGCCACCGCGGAGAGGACCTCGCGGTGGATTTTTTATTGGCAAAGGGGTATCGGATAGTAACCCGGAACTGGCGGGTCAGGTCTGGCGAAATCGATATTATCGCGCAAGATGACGATACGCTGGTGTTTTGTGAAGTTAAAACTCGCAGCAGTATTCGATGCGGCACAGGAGCAGAAGCGGTCGACAGGCGCAAGCAGCGAAAAATTGTGCAAGCGGCCATTCTCTATCTGCAACGATATCATTTGATGAACCAACGTTGCAGATTTGATGTAATCGAAATACTGCAGCCAGCGCAGGGACAACCGCAAATCCAGCACATCAGCAATGCGTTCGGCGGGTAAGGAGAAATTTTATGTTTGCCAAAACATTCGGCGCAGGAATTTTAGGGCTTAATGGAGTATTATTCAGTATCGAGGTAGATATTTCCAACGGGATTCCGGGAATGGAAATCGTTGGGTTGCCGGATGCGGCGGTGCGCGAGTCCAAAGAGCGAGTTCGGGCGGCAATCCGCAATTCAGGATACGAAGTTCCCTGTCGGCGGATTACAGTCAACTTGGCGCCGGCGGATCAAAAAAAGGATGGCTCTGGGCTGGATTTGCCCATTGCAATCGGAATTCTTGCTGCGTCTGGACAGCTTGCTGTACAGGCATTGGATGAAGTGGTTCTGGTTGGCGAATTATCATTGGATGCAAAACTGCGGGGCATCAACGGGGTTTTGCCGATGGCAATCATATGCCGTCAAACAGGCATCAAGCGACTTGTTTTGCCGGTGGAAAATGCCGCTGAAGCACAAGTTGTCGACACGTTAAAGGTAGTGGCTGTTGATAGTCTGCAGGCCGCAATTAAGGCTATTGCAAGCGATTTTCCGGACTTGACCGAATCCCCGCGATGCAATGTTCCTAGACTGATTAAGCAATCATTGCAACAAAATGATGATTTTTGCGATGTTCAAGGGCAGCTTGCCGCCAAGCGGGCACTGGAAATCGCTGCCGCGGGTGGACACAACGTCCTGATGACCGGGTCGCCGGGAGCGGGAAAGACCATGTTGGCCCGCAGGATTGCCTCTATATTGCCGCCGATGACCCAAGATGAAGCCTTGGAAGTAAGTAAGATTTATAGTGTTGCTGGGTTATTGGGGCAGGTCGCCGGTTTAGTCGAGCAGCGGCCATTTCGCTCGCCACATCATACCGTATCGGCTGCAGCGATGGCTGGTGGTGGCAGAATTCCTCGACCGGGCGAAGTGACATTGGCGCACAACGGGGTTTTGTTTCTGGACGAACTGACCGAGTTTCCCCGGCAGGTACTCGAAGTATTGAGGCAACCGGTTGAAGACGGGCAGGTGACTGTAGCCAGAGTGAACTCAACCTATACTTATCCGTCGCGCTTTATGTTGATCCTTGCCATGAATCCATGTCCGTGTGGTTATTTCGGCGATTCTTTGCGTGAATGCTGTTGTAGTCAAGCAGAAATCAAACGCTACCTGCGACGAATATCCGGGCCGTTAATGGATCGAATAGATTTGCATATCAATGTACCGCGGTTGCGCTATGAAGAAATGGCAACTGAACAACAAGCAGAGCCATCAAAAACGATTGCCGCCCGTGTTGCAGCAGCACGGGCACTGCAGGCAGATCGTTTTGCCGGTATGGGAGTATTTTGCAATGCGCAGATGAATCATCGCCAAATAAAAGATCAGTGTCAAATTAGCAAGGATGCGCAGGAGTTATTGCGCCAAGCGTTTGAAAAAATGAAACTGAATGCGCGTTCCTATGATCGCATTATTAAAGTGGCGCAGACCATTGCCGATTTGGTCGGGCAGAATAAAATCGCCTATGAACACATGGCGGAAGCGGTGCAGGTTCGTCTTACAGTTGCCGATAGCGCACACAACAACTGAAAAAATCAGAATGGCGGGATGCTCGCCAGGTAGCATTATATGTAACGTGTGTTTGCAAACTTGCGACAGGGGGAGCGATTATGGAAGGCAGTGCCGGGTTTTATCGGACCGTCATGAATCAGTTGAACGAAGGAGTATATTTTGTTGATATCAATCGCAAGATAACATTCTGGAATAACGGGGCTGAGAAAATATCCGGTTATAGCGAAGCTGAAGTGCTTCAAAAACCTTGTTTTTGCAATTTTTTGATGCATCAGAACGGTGAAGCACAGAATCTCTGTGAAAATAATTGTCCAATGAACAAAACTATATTCGATGGCATTCTGCGGGAAGATACGCTATTCCTGCGACACAAACAGGGGTTTCGCGTCCCTGTCTCGATCAGGATATTTCCCATAAAATCGCCTTTCAATAAAATTGTTGGGGCAGTTCAGATATTTTCCGATATGACATTAGGTAGTGAACAAGCAAAAAAAATGAAGGCTCTAGCTACCTTGGCCTATTTTGATTTGGTGACAGGGCTAGCAAATCGGCGTTATGTAGAAAGCCGATTTGGGATTATGTTGATAGAATACAAAAAAACTTTATCGCCATTCGGTATACTGTTGCTAAACATCATGGGTTTTAAGATGTTCAATGACAAGTATGGCCCGGAAATCGGCGATCAAGTCTTGCGCTCGGTTGCCCGTAATATAGCGGCGGAAGTTGGTCCGGAGGATATTGCGGCCCGCTGGGACGGGACCCGCTTTGTGATGATCATTCCTAATACCAAGAGATCCATGTTGATCCTCTTAGCGGAAAAAATTAAAGGCGTCGCAATGCGCGCCGCCAACTCGGTTAATTCTGAAGACGTACCAATGACAGTCAGTATTGCGGGGACCATCAACCGTATTGATGATACCCCGCTGGATTTGCAACGCAGACTTATGTCGAATCTGCAAGAAAGTGAGCTAAAATCAGGCGTTTTTGTGATGG
>JBGSKE010000417.1:0-12894 GCA_041741355.1 Negativicutes bacterium
ATAGTTCAAAATCACGATAATCAAAGCCTGGTGAAACAACGCAGCTAACGAGGCAAAACCCATCCTGCCCGGCAAGCTCCGCGCCGAAAATACGATTGCGCGGCACTAACACCTGTGGTTGCTCACTCCGGTCAACAGCCAATCCCAACCGCTTCGTCGACAGATTGCCTGCATCATCGATTTGGTGGATCAACAACGGCGCGCCGTAGTGGTAAAACCATAGTTCATCAGACTTCAAACGATGGAATTTCGACACCTGCCCAGCTTTTAGCAGATAATAAATCGAGGAAGACAAGGGACGTTCCCCACTTTGCTCGGAACTTTTAAATAGCTCACAGCAATAGCCACCTTCAACATGCTCTTCCATTTGTAGTGCAGTGATAAAATCATCTGCGGTTAACATACCGATCCGCTCCTTGCCAACATTACATTTTTCAACCGGGAATATCGGGCCAGTCTTCTTTTTTTGATAAATCCAGCCCTACCCAACGATATGCCACGACTCCGCACAAATAGAAAACCAGCCCAAAAAGCAGCGGGGATTCGAGCATGTTTTGCCTGATCAGCCGTTCCAGTCTTTCCGGCAGGAATCCCATTAACAAATAGAGCAGCAACATGGTAAGTGGGGTTATCAAAATCCCCCACACTGCACACTTGCCCCAACTTAGCTTTTTTTCCTTTGGTTTTCGTGTATCGCCCATCATTCAGCCTCCCTTAATTATGCAGGAAGTGTCGGCATAAGCAAGAAATAAACAATATGGAAAATGCGACTGCCTGGGGAAAGCGAGGTAGCTATGACAACACAAACGAGAACTCCCCGTCGTCTTAAATCACCCTGGGTACTGCTGATTGTTTCGCTGCTGCTGATCCCGTTCACTGCTCAATCCGCTATAGCCAGTCCGTCAGCCGAAACGATTCTGTTTGGTTTTTTTGACCGCGACGGCAATCGTCTGATCACGTTGGGACCGGTCAACGCCAATTTCGAACTGCAACAACCGCAGCTGATCGTCACCAGCAATCAGCTATTGACCGCAACTTACACGAAAACGCAACAAAAATCCGCCACCAGCACAAATCGCCATACTGCCGTTAATTTTGACCGTCTGGCCGGAAATATCCTGGCAGTCAATAGTCCGGGACCATCTAATCAAAGCGCCCTGCTCGTCGAAACGGCTTTTTTAAATGGACGTATTTTACCGCTGCTTAATAATGAAAGCGACTCAAGCGCCGCCACTGCGGAAAACAGACACCGTATCAGCGAACTGCGTCAGCTGGTCGTCACAAACAGTTGGCCTTTACTGCAAACCGAGGATGGAACGCAATTGCAGCTCGTTTTATTCGAACAGCTCGCCGACCAGGCGCTGGCCAGTCTCGTCCTGTTCAGGCCCGACCGTATTCTGTGCCGTGATTTTCCCGCCACTTACAACCCCGTTTCCACCTGGCGGGTGGATGACGGAGGCAACATCGGCCCGCAGCAGTTTCGCATCATTTATCTCGGTAGCCATCAAGGGCTCTGGGAATTTGCCTATGAATTTATCGGCGCAGAAGGAATAAATCTTGAATTTGTCCGCGAAAACCAAGGCGCCTTGACAGCAATCAGCCGTGCCTCGCGCTATATGTCGCCCCTCTGACCCATCCGCCGGACACAGGACGAACTGCCGCTCATTCGGCTTGCAGGCTTTCCGCGAGCAGAACTTTGCCTTCACGGGCCGCCCACTTGATTTCATTAGCAGTAACAGCCGCCTCGATCAGACCGTGCACATAATAACTGCCGGTCAGTTTGCTTTGCCATTGTTCGATCGCTACGGTCAAACGCTCCCAATAGGCTTCGTTGATTGGCTCAGGCTCTGCGGTTCCGTCGTCAATCATTACTATCCTCAATTTTTCGTTTACTCGATTGAGGGTTTCGCAACTGCTACCCAAAATTTTCAGGATCACCTGAAATTCTTCACTGATCGGTGGATCACCGGCTGCATGTCGCCGCTGTAACCGCGCTGGCAGCAGTTTATAAATCCGATCGGCCTTTTCGGTAAGCGCTTCGTTGTAACCGGACAACCGGCCAGCCATAGTAAGCCATTGATTTTGTTTTGAACTCATGGCCAACGCCAGTTCGCTTTCGCGAGCCGATAGACTGATCAGGTTGCGAACCGCCTGATTCATGCCATGAACCCGGCTTTTATCCTTTGGATCGAGGTCGGGTTCTTGATTTTCCAGTTTGACATATTCGGCAACCGCTTGACAAAAATATGCCACTGCCTCTTCATTGGCCTGGCGCAGCTGTTCTTTCAGCTGTCGGTTATAACGGGGCGGCCAAAGTAACATGTTGACGAACATGGCGGAGGTCAGTCCGGTAAAAATCACACCGGTCCGATTTAATGCGTGCGGCAGAAACAAATCTTCACTGGAACCCATCACAAAGACCGCCGCCACAATACCCATCGAAATTCCGCTATTTAAACCCATTTTCAAATATACCATGATTAGCAGGATACTTACCAAGCCCATGACAATTGGCGTACCGCCAAGCAGGTAGCCGAACAGCAGGCCAATGGCGACTGCGATCAAATGAACCACGATCTGATCTTTAGCTGTCTTGACCGTCAAAAACAGCGATGGCTGCATATTGACCACCGCGGATACAGCGCCAAAAAATGCTGGCTCCAGATTGAAAAACTTACACAAATACATCGTGATACTGACGGCAATCCCCGTCTTGATGATTCTGGCGCCAATCTTCACTTTTCACTCACCCGTTTCATTCATCCCAATAATTTTATCTTCTTCCGTCTGCACCACGATTCCTGCCTGCTTAAGCAAGGCGACGAATACGCCGTCGCCCGGAATCAGCCGACCGGAAAAACTACCGTCATAAATCTGGCCGCAACCGCACGAAGGTGATCGCGCCTTCAAGATCGCTGTCCGGCAACCGGCTTGCCTCGCCAGTTTCAGTGCAAGCTGCGCCCCTTCATGATAGGCAGCGGTCACATCTTCGCCAACAACTGTCAAAACGCGATCAACAAAAATTTCCGCTGGTGGTCGGGGCGTCGACAGTCCTCCCAACAGCTCCGGACAAACCGCGAGTGCCTTGCCTGCCGTCACCAATGCCGCCACTGCCGGGCAGGTAAATCCCAGTCCATTATAGCGGCAAGGTTCACCGGCCAGACAGGCGCTGACCAAAATCATCGGTTACTGGCCCAGGTTGACAGCAAAAATGCCGTACCGCAGCGGAGGTTTAACAGCAGCAGACAGCCAGGCTTCGCCATTGCCAACCATCACGCCCTGCCAATTTACAAACAACTTGTCGATTTTTTGTTTCTGAATGGCGGCCTGAATCTGCGGGGTGAAAATTTCCGGGTAGTTATCCAGTACCTCCTGCCGAGACGTAAACTGTCGTGAAATTTTCCCCTGCGTTTCATCCAGCCAGCCATTGACCCTGAGTGGCAACAGGATAAAGTCGGCCACTTTGCCACGATCACCGGCAACCACAGCTTTCTGCACCGCAGTAAATGCCGCCTCGAATTCCACCGGATTTTCAATTCCGGCCACCAGATAGGGATTTGCCGCAGCTGACACGGCTGCGCCGCCCGCAATCAATAGACAGAGCCAACTGCCCAGCAACAACAATACAATCTTTTTTTTCATATTCATTCACCACCCTGATTCAACATTTTCCGTTAAGATTGCCGGCCCTGGTTCTGGATTTCTTCCGCCAGTTCATTCAGATAGGTCCATCGCTCAAGCAGCTCATCCAGTTTCGCTGTCAATGCGGTCTGGCGGGCTGTCAGGTTCTGCAGCCGTTCAAAATCGCTGCCGGCAGCTGCAATTTCATCAGTTATCGTCTGCAGTTCCTGTTCCACACCGGCGATCAACGCATCAATCGTATCATACTCCCGCTGCTCATTGAACGTAAATCGCCGCGCCGTTCGGGCCGGCGTTGTTGGCGCTGATTTGGCGGCAGCTGGTTTCACTTCTTTCGTCTCCGCCTGCGCCGTTAGCAGGGCCTGTCTGGCCTGATAATCACTGTACCCGCCAACATATTGCGTAATCATGCCATCACCGGCAAAGGCAAAGATTTTATCCACCACCCGGTCCAGGAAGTAACGGTCGTGCGAAACTACGATGACCGCGCCGGGGAAATCATCCAGATAATCTTCCAGTACGGTCAGGGTCTGCACATCCAGATCATTGGTCGGTTCATCCAGCAATAATATATTGGGTGCGCCCATCAGAATCCTGAGCAGGAACAGGCGACGGCGTTCACCGCCGGACAGTTTGGCAATCGGCTGCCATTGGCTGTTGGGTGCAAACAGGAATCGTTCCAGCATCAGCGATGCGCTGATCGTTTCGCCGCTTTGCGTGGTGATGAAATTGGCTTCCTCGCGGATATATTCGATCACCCGCAGCGACTCGTCCATTTCACTGCTTTCCTGCGAAAAATAGCCGATCTTGACGGTCTGGCCTATTTCGACCGAGCCTTGTGTCGGCAACAGACGACCGGCAATCAGATTGAGCAGGGTCGATTTGCCGCTGCCATTCGGGCCGATAATCCCCATTCGGTCATTTTTCAACACGTTGTAGCTAAAATCGCGGATAAGCTCGGCTGCGGTGTACCCATAGCGGATATTGTTCAGTTCGATAATTTTGCGCCCCAGTCGGGTCGCTCCTGCTTCGATTTCCAGTTTACCTGTCGGCGCGTTGGTTTTTTGACTACTGAGTTCTTCAAATCGTTCAATCCGGGCTTTTTGTTTAGTGGAGCGAGCCTGCGCGCCCCGACGAATCCAGGCCAGTTCATTGCGCAGCAGATTCTGGCGCTTTTGCTCGCTGCTCTCCTGTTGCTCTTCCCGCTCAGCCTTGCTGACCAGAAAATCGCCGTAATTCCCGTCGTAGGAATAAAGCCGACCTTTATCGATTTCGATGATCCGGTTGGAAACCCGGTCGAGGAAATAGCGGTCATGCGTGATCATCAACAAAGCGCCGTTGTACGACTGCAGGTATTGCTCCAGCCAAGCAACCATATCGTTGTCGATATGGTTGGTCGGTTCATCGAGAATCAGCAGGTCGGCCGGATGGATTAGGGCCGCCGCCAACGCGACCCGTTTGCGTTGTCCACCCGATAATGTACTAACAATCGCCGCAAAATCGGTGATGCCCAAGCGAGTAAGAATCGATTTGGCATCATTTTCAAGTTGCCAGGCATTGGTCGCATCCATCTGTTGCGTCATCCGGATTAATTGCTTTTGCCATTCGGTATTTTCCGGTTGGCTGTGAACTTGATCCAGCGCCAGCTCATAGTCGCGAATCGCCTGCATCGCCGGCGATTCCCCCTGAAAGACCTGCTCCAGTACTGTCGCTTTGTCGTTGAACGTCGGATTCTGCGGTAGATACTCCAGCTGCACGCCACTGCCCAGCACGACTTTACCGGCATCGGTCGGTTCACGGCCGGTCAGCACCTGCAAAAAAGTCGTTTTGCCGGTTCCATTGACGCCAATCAAGCCGATTTTATCGCCTTCATTGATATTCAAGGCCACTTGTTCGAACAAGATTCGCTCGCCGTAACTCTTGGTCAGATTTTCCGTGGTTAATAAGTTCATGTCCACAATCCTTTTATATTAACTTGCAGTTATCCAAGTTCAAAACTGGTCACGCCAAACAGCTTCGCCAAGGGAATCGGCGGCGGTTCCTTCGTATACATTCTGGCAGTTTCAAACACAGGAGTCATTCCGAATCGCAGGGCGAGCTGCCGCGCCTGTGGATTCACTTCCGGCGCATCCAGAAATATTTGCCCGGTTTGTCGTTCGCTGGTCAACCCGGCTAGCAAGGCTTCTGCTTCTGCCGGACCATCGGCGAACAATGGTCCTATTTTAAAACCTTCACGACAAGCCCGCAACACACCGTAGCCGGCCAATCGCTCCTCCTGCAGCAACCCTATCGCACAGACCTGCGGCTGACTAATCCAGCATTTCAGAAATTCTTGTCGTTCAAAGGCAAACACGGCTTGGTCATAATCAGCCAATTGTTGGAATGGCAGTTGCTTTAGCGGAACAATCCCCGGAACAGGCCGCAACATATTCAGGTTGCTGGCGCCATAACGCACATTGCGGTAGGCAAGCCGAAAACCGGACTTCTGATAATTGGCCTGTTGGTCCACCACTCCGTCCAGTCCGATGTTGCGCTGCCCCAGATACCGCATTGCCGACTGCCACAACTGCATTCCATAGCCTTTGCCGCGGTGCTCCGACCGAACGATATAAAAGCCGATAAACCCAAAACCCTGCTCATAGGCAACTGCGGAAATACACCCCACCGGAACCCCGTCAATTTCGCCGACAAAAAAACCTTGTGCGTCAGCGGCAAAAAAACAGTCTGCATCGTGCAGTCCCGGATTCCAGCCTTCTGCTGACGCCCAATCCAGCAGAATCTTCATTTCCACCTGTTTAATGTTGCGAATATTCAATGGCGCAGGCACGTGCAATTCCTCCTTGTTCAATCACTAAATACTTCACAAAAACAGACAAACATCTATTTTCTTTAACATTACGGTTTTTAATGCCGTTTACCCTTGATTACAAGCTTTTATCCTGCTTGTTCTCCCTGTAATTGTCAGATGCTTGCCGATTCTTCTCTTGATGAATTTGACAAGGTTTTTCATTCTGGCATAGTCTATAAGTTATGAATGCTATCCTGTTTTTTCAATCGGAGGAACCTTAATGTCAAATCGAAAGATAAGTAAAGTGTACGCCTCATTGGCAGATTGGCGAAGTTTTCAGTTCAAATTGTTTGCGGAAGGCATCCTGGTCGGGGCTTTTTCGGGCCTTGCCATTGTAGCGTTTCGCTTTGCCCTGGAACTGGCGGAGCATCTGCGCAGTATCATTTATCCGTACCTGTCAGCAGGCAGCTGGATCTATTCCATCCTATGGTTTTTATTACTCCTGGTCATTGCCTATGTAATTCACCTCATTGTCACGTTCGAGCCTATGTCAGCCGGCAGCGGCATTCCTCAAGTCAAGGGAACCATTCTGGGAATATTTAAAATGCACTGGGGCAGAATTTTGATTGGCAAAATGCTCGGCGGCACCCTGGCAATCGGCGCCGGGCTCTCATTAGGCAGAGAAGGCCCTTCCATCCAAATGGGCGCCGTTGTCGGTCAAGGGCTCAGTAGATTGCTGGGCCGCACCAGAATGGAAGAACGCTATTTGATTACCAGCGGGGCCAGCGCTGGACTGGCCGCCGCTTTTAATGCTCCGTTGGCCGGAGTGATTTTTTCTTTGGAAGAGTTACATAAGAACTTTTCCTCCGCCGTGTTGCTGCCGACCATTGCCGCTGCGTTAACAGCCGATGTTATTTCGCAATACTTCTTTGGCGCTAATCCGATTTTTCATTTTCTTGGGCTGCCCATCCTCCCTGCCAAACATTATGGTTTGGTCATTTTGCTTGGAATTTTCACCGGTGTTTCCGCCATTGCGTTTAACAAAGCTTTGGTAAAAACTTTGGACTACTATGACAAACAATCTTGGTTCACGGGATGGAAAAAGATCGCTGTTCCTCTCATGCTTGCCGGTCTGCTCGGGTTCTCCCTGCCCGAAATCCTCGGTGGCGGCAATGATCTGGTCAACACGCTTGCATCCGTTCCTCTGGAACTTTCTTTGCTCTGCATTTTGCTGCTGGCCAAATTCTTGTTTACCATGATTAGTTATGGTTCCGGCGTACCCGGCGGCATCTTTCTCCCCTTGTTGGTCATCGGAGCGCTGACCGGCGCAATCTTTGGCGATATCTCCATTCAATATGGCTTTATCGATGTTGCCTACCGAACCAACCTCATCATTCTATCCATGGCCGCCTATTTCTCTGCTGTTGTAAAATCTCCGGTAACCGGCAGCATCTTGATCATGGAAATGACCGCTTCTTTCAACCACATGTTGCCACTTATCATCATATCAATCACCGCTTACTTGATTGCCGACCTGGCAAAAACACGGCCCATTTATGATGAACTATTGAGCCGTTCCCTGGCAAAGCAAGGAGCCCTTACCAAGCACGGCAGCGATAGAAAACGCATGGTTCTGGAAATCCCGGTCGGCAGCGGCTCGGCGCTTGAGGGAAAACTCATCAAGGATGTCTGCTGGCCGCCCAGTTGTCTGCTGGTAAGCATCAAGCGCGGCGAAAACGAGCTTGTTCCCAAAGGAGATGCCCGCATGATCACAGGAGATTACTTATTCATTTTGACAGATGTCGAACATGCCGGCAAGCTACGCTCGCTTTCGCAATAACGGCTCGCTCAGCCCGGCAACGCCGACCAGTCCCAGCAACGTCATAAATATTTTCTGTGGTCCCCGATAGCCGCCCGCCGGGTCGTACCACTCATCCAGCGAATGGTTGTTGCCTTCGGCGCCGCCGCCGCACAGACGGATCGCCGGGATACCAAGACTCATCGGCAGATTGGCGTCAGTGCTGCTGGCCGGGCCGAATTCGGGCGGCACGGCCACTGCCTCGGAAGCGGCCCATGCCGCCTGTACAATTGGCAAATCGGGAGACTGCGCCCCTGCCGGCCTGTCGCCTACGAGTTTTATTTCTACACTAATTGCATTGCTGCCCCAACGGGTATTTTCCTCGTCGGCGGCTGCCTGTAGCAACTCCATCACTTCGGTTTCTAGTTTTTTCAATTCTGTTTCACTGGCCGAACGCATGTCCAGTAGCATCGATGCGTCGGCAGCAATGGAATTGACCGAAGTCCCGCCAGATATCGTACCGACGGTAAATGTCGTCTTGGGCTGACTCGGTGTCTGCACTTCACCAATCTTGGCAATAGCTCTTCCCAGTGCATGAATGGCGCTGGGCAAGCCGAACGCGTTCCAGCTGTGGCCGCCAGGACCCCGATAGGTAATTTCATAGCGCCGACTGCCGGTTGCCAGATAAGTGATAATTTGCTCCTTTACTCCGTCAACAGTGATATATCCGTCAATGTCAGCGTTCTCACGAAAAAACGCCTTGATGCCCCGTAGGTCACCCAGGCCTTCTTCGCCGACATCGCCGCCAAAAATGATATCGCCGACCGTCTTGACGCCTGATTTCTTCAAACCCCGGATGACCGAAAGAATCGCCGCCAAGCCCCTGGCATTGTCGGCAATTCCCGGCGCATAGAGTTTACCATCCTTTTCTATTACCGTCACATCGGTTCCTGCAGCAAACACGGTATCCAGATGCGCGGAAACGAACAGCCTCGGCCCTGCCCCGCTACCCCGGAACACGCCGAAGACGTTGCCCTCTGCATCCTGCTGCACATCGTCAAGACCCAGTCCTCGAAGCTTGTCCATGTAATAAAGGGCCCGCTGTGTTTCCTGAAACGGCGGCGCCGTCACCTGGTTGATTGCAATCTGGTCTTCGATGGTCTGCTGATGATCCGCCGCCAGAAAATCAATGCCTGTTTGCACCATCGCATCGGTTGTTAATTTGGAATACACTTGTTGCACCGCCGCTGAGACTTTGTATCCTTCACCCATTCGTAAAACCCTCCTTTATCTTTTCATCAAGATCGCATAATCATCGCTCGTTACATCGCAACCAGCCGGTCGCGACCGGTACGCTTGGCTTCGTACAAGGCATCGTCCGCCCGACGCAATAAGGATTCAAACTCCTGGTCATCCGGCGCCAAAGCAGCCACGCCAATACTGAGTGTAATTTTGATCTGACTTCCTTCCCATTCGCAGTCCTCCTGCGCCGCGGTCCGCCGCAGTCGTTCGGCTACAGCAATAGCGTTTTCTTCAGAGGTTTCCGGCAGCAACATGACAAATTCATCGCCGCCCATCCGGGCCACAATATCCATGGCGCGACAAGTCCGCAAGGCTTGCTGCCCGAGCAAATTCAGCACTTTGTCGCCGGCTGCGTGCCCATACGTATCATTCACATGTTTGAATCTATCTATGTCAAACATCAATAAAGCCAGCTCATGGTTCATCCGGCGGGAACGAAGCAATTCGGACTGCCCCAGCTCGCGCAGGGTCCGGTGGTTATAGAGATCGGTCAGAGAATCTTTGGTCGCTAGTAGTTCTAAGGCTTGCTGCGCTACCGTCAGATAGCTGGTCAACCTTTGACCGTTCAGCATGATGAACACGATAGTCAGGGCGATATTGTTCAGCAAATCATAAAGAAAATAGCCAACGTTAATCATCGTAGGGGAAAACAAGTTCATGTCAGGCATAAACAGCCCCCATGTCAGGATTCGACCCGCCATGACCAACACATAACCGGCATGTATTAGCATGATGACTCGTATCAGTGGCTTTTCGCCCTGATTGGAACTTGTCGCCAGTGTATAAATAATATTGACGATAAAATAAATGACGACAATCGATATGACCATCGCCCGGATGAATTCACTATTCTGCACAACAGAAAAATAGACCGCCAGTAAGAGCATAACCGCCACCGGGATCAAATTACCGCGGCGAAACTGTTCGATGCCGACAAAGCGACGGAAACCTTCCAGTCGATACAATGCCGCCAACCCTACAACCAAATTTGCCCCCAAGATAGAGATAAGCTCGGGAATCCAACCGCGCACAGCAAACAATAAAAACGCAATAGCAACCAGACCAGTCGACAGAACCATGTGGGCAAACCCGGCATAGGTTTTTTGCGTACGCCAACAGACCAGCATTGAAATCGCCAATACCAGGTTTACCAACATCGAAATAAAATAAATCGTACGCATATCAGGCAGAAACACAAGAAGAACTCCTTATTATCTTTCCCCAATAGTTATTCCCGCTTGGCTGGCAAATTCCCTGCCTTCACTACCGCAGTCATAAGCAAGGAATCGGCGGCCAACCCTTGTTTCAGCGAAAATTTTGCAAATCGCCGGTTGACAAGTCACGAATTATCTACGATAATTTTAAATGTAATTGTAAACAATCAATTGTGATGATGGAAGAAAGTAATCTTGCGGATTCAGCCAGAGAGCCGGCGGTTGGTGCGAGCCGGTTGACGACGCCAGATGAAGTTCCTTCCTGAACTGCAGGCTGAACTTTCAGTAGGCTGCGCCGTGTGTCCGCGTTAAGGACTTTGAGAGGATTTTGCGTCCTTAAAAGGGTGGTACCGCGACAATTCGCCCCTGTCTGCGGTGCTTTTTTTATTTTGACGCATGATCTATTTGGGTGGTACCGCGATAAATTCGTCCCTTACCGGAGGGATGATTTTTTTTGCCCCAAAAATCGACTCCGGACAATAAACTGTTGGAGGTAAACACCATGAGCATTCCTTTATTCATCGTTCTTGCCTACATTGCAATTTTATTCCTGATCAGTTTTTGGGCGGAAAAACGTTCCCGCGGCGGAGTCGACAATTTTGTCCTGGCCGGCAGACAACTTACCACGCCACTAGTCACGGTTTCGATCGTCGGCTTGGCGATCGGCGGCGCATCAACGATCGGTGTTGCCGAACAAGCCTACCGTGTCGGTCTGTCTGCCGGTTGGTACACGGCCGCCTGGGGCATCGGCGCGATTTCGATGGGCCTCTTGGTCGCCAAAAAATACCGTGAACTGCGGATATCAACAATCCCCGAACTGCTGGCCCGTTATTACGACAGAAAAGCCATGGCCATCGGCGTACTCTGTCAGATCATCATTCAGTTGGTAATCACTTCGCTGCAATACATCGCCGGCGGCACTATCCTGCATGCCCTGCTGCCGGATATTTTCAGCGTGACCAGCGGAATGCTCACCAGCGCGGTTGTCTTCATCGGCATCACTTTCATCGGCGGCATGTGGTCGGCCAGTCTATCCAATATCCTCAACGTATTATTGATTTACATCGGCATCATCGCCGCCACTATCGCCAGTGTTATCCAGGCCGGCGGCATGGATAAGATTGTTGCCAAATTACCGCCTGCTGTTCCCTACACCAGTCTGATCGACGGGGTCGGCCCACTGGGAATCTTCGGCTGGATTCTGGTGTTGGTCACGGTAAACATTTCACTGCAAAGCATCATTCAGATTTCACTCGGCGCCAAAAATGTCGAAACCGCGCAACGCGGGTTTATTATTGGTGGCCTGATGATGCTGCCGATCGGCTTTGTCTGCGCTCTGATGGGAGTGATCGCCAAGGCCAGTTTCCCCAGCGTCGCCGCCGCTTCGGCCTTGCCGCTCGTCATCATGTCGCTGAACCCCGTGTTATCGGGCATCACGCTGGCAGCCCTGTGGGCGGCCGATGTCTCCACCGCCTGCAATTTGCTGCTCAGCTCAGCCACCCTGTTCTCGCGCGACATTTACAAACAGTTTGTCACTCCGGCCGCGACCGACCAGCGGCTACTGCTTGTCACCAAAAGTTCCGTGCTGCTGCTTGGCGCGATGACGCTCGCTCTGGCGATGACTGTCAGTGGAATCATCCAGACATTGATGGTGGGGCTCAGCCTGACTGCCGCATTCAGCGTCGTGGTCCTGTTCACGCTGTTCGCGCCTGGCCTGTGCCGGCAAAATTCCGCATTTTATACGATTTTAGCCGGTTTGATCACCCTGATCGCCTGGCAGACCGTCCCGGCCATCCGTCTGTTTCCGCATGTCATCTACATGGAATGGGCTGTCTGTACCGGAGTATTTTTATTGGTGTACCTGCTGGATTCCACTCCGTTAAAGTCAGCAACGCACGTAGTTGAAACAAATTGAAATTCAACGTATGATAAAAGCAAAGCATGATCAACAAAAGGAGTGAACGCCTTGCTAACGATCGGTATCCTGATTTTCGCCGACGCCGAAGAACTCGACTTTGTCGGCCCATTTGAAGTTCTGAGTTTTGTCAACAAAGTCCGTCCTGAAAGTAGCCAGGTCCTGTTCGTCGCCGAAACCGCAGAACTGGTGCGCGCCTACAACGGGATGCGTGTGCTGCCGGACACCACTCTCGCAG
>JBGSKE010000418.1:0-1752 GCA_041741355.1 Negativicutes bacterium
CCAGTTCCTGCAGCGTCTCATCCGGCAGCAGCGTGATCGCAACCGGCGACATAATATCTTTGGCCCGTGGATACAGATCGGCAATCAGCATCGGAGTTTCCACACCGAATTTTTCCAGCACAAAGCGGGTTTCACTGTTGATCTTGCCAGCCCGGGCAGGCACTGCCAATTCACCGAGCGCCTGTTTCAGGTGGGCATAGCCGATTGCCGAACAAATCGAGTCGGTATCGGGATTTCGGTGCCCGATCACATAAAGTGGCCTTGACATGGGAACCCCCCTACATGCTATTTTTTATATTATACTATACTATAGGCAGGGTTTGAGCGGACGATTGTGGAATCCTTGAACTAGAGACAGCGGAGGAACTGCCCTTGAGCGATACAAAAGACCGAATCAAATTGTTGACCGGCGCTGAGCCATTTCTGCTGAAAGGCGGTTCGCGCGGTGTTTTGCTGGTGCATGGGTTTACCGGATCACCGGCCGAAATGCGTCTGCTTGGCGAGAATTTGTCGCGGCAGGACTTTACGGTTCTGGCGGTTCGTTTGCCCGGCCATGGCACCGTTGTCCAAGACATGGAACCTACCGGCTGGCGTCACTGGTACGGGGCGACCGTCGACGGCTGGCATTTGCTAAACGGCCTGTGCCAGGAAATTAATGTCGTGGGCCTGTCGATGGGCGGCCTGTTGTCACTGAAATTGGCAGCCGAATATCCCGTGCATCGCCTGGCGGCGCTAAGTACGCCGATTTTCCTGGCCAACCGTCAGGTGCCGTTACTTCCCTTATATCGGTTATTTCGCCGCTTCGTGCCGAAAAAGCGCCGCGCCTATGATGTGGAACCGCATTACAGCGCCGGCTACGACCAGACGCCCTTATCCAGTTTAGCCAGCTTGCTTGATTTGATCGACTCCGTCAAAGGCGATCTGGGTAAAATTCACTGCCCTACGCTGCTGGTTCAGTCACGGCGGGAACACACCGTCCGCCCGGAAAGCGCTTCGTTCATCTATGACAATCTCGGCTCTGCCGATAAAGAATTGCTGTGGCTGGAAAAATCCGGCCATGTCGTCACCCTGGATAGCGAACGGGAAACCGTATTTAAAAAAATCAGCGAGTTTTTGTCCAGCAACGCCAAGGAGGAATGAAACCTGATTATGATCAACCGCCGTTATTTTCGTCGGGCCTGCCTGACGCTCAGCTGTTTGCTGCTTGCCTTGTGCATTCTGCCAACAATCTCATTTGCCGCGAAAGCGCCTGCCAAACCAGCCACCCCAGTCGCGCCGGAAGTGCCATTCACCCTCGAACAACCAGCGAACTGGCAATTTTTCCAGGCCGGCGAATGTGATACACTAACTTTGTATCTGCAAAATCAGGCTGCCCCGTTGCAGCAACTGTTCTTCTTCCCCCGCTTTGGCCCTGTCTATATGAGCCAGGAGCAAAAATCGAGCGATCTGCAGTATGAGTCGCTGAGCGGCCAGTCGCTGAATCGCCGTGACATGCCGGTAGTAAAACCGATGACACCGGAAAACTTCGTCCGGTTTATGCCGCAAGTTTTCCAGATGCAAACGATTCGCGCCTACTTGCCCAACCGCCCCGGCTTGCGCGTCGTCGAACCGATCACTGTCACGCCGCAAAAAAAGACATTGGACTATATCGACACAAAGTCGGCGATCATCCGGATTCTGTTCGTTCAAGACAATCAACTGGGCGAAGGGCTGATTGCCATTACTACGGTTCCGGCTGCCGAGTTTCGCAGT
>JBGSKE010000419.1:0-3312 GCA_041741355.1 Negativicutes bacterium
GATGTTTTTTAGTTTGTTAGCACTCACATCATTCGAGTGCTAATTCCTTTCTTATCATAACCAATCCATCAAAAAAAATCAAGAGCCCCTGAATAAGTTTTTCAGAAGCTCTCGTCGTTAATCTATCTAATCTACAGGAAAATGCAGTTTAAGTTAAAAGCGTTTAGCGTTTCTTAAATCCGTTTTTCTGCAGCACTTCACCCAGAGTCCGGCGACCCAAAAAGTAAATCGCCACTGTCAAACCAATACTCAGCCACATCGCAAAAGCAAATTCGCCCGCTAGCGGCAAACGCGGGTGAGCAGCCATCAACCAGTCTACGTAATCATTCACCAGAAACCAGCTCATGGCTACCGCATACATATTCGGCAATTTAGGCAGCTGCTGCCAATACAGCCAGCCTTCCAACAGCAATCCCAGATAAACGGCAATCAAAAGCCAGTCCCGACCATCCGGCTGACTGCCAGGCGATAGGAGGTATTGCCCCTGCACCGCTACGGTCCAGATTCCATATTTGAAAGCGCCGAGAACGGCGATCCAAGACAGCGCAGCCTGCCAGCCCGGTTTCCATGGCTTGCCAGCGCGAACCCAGCAGAGAAACAACATAAAACAAAGCGAGATGATTGGACCGTCCGGCGTCAACGGCCATAAATACCAGGCTGTTTCGCTCAGCTGCATTGCGTAGCGGGAAAAACCCCAGACCGTACTCACGGCATTGAACACAATTAATATCGCCAGGACGTCGCGCCGCAACAAAAAATTCATCATAATACCTCCGGTGCTGGGCGGATTTCGTGCACCGGCACGCCGCCCCAGAACGAATACGCCGGAATATCCCGGTTAACCAAACTCATCGCCGATACAACGGCGCCTTCGCCAATAATCACTCCGGGCAAAATCGTACAATTCGCGCCGATTGTGACATCTTTTTCAATTATAACTTTACCGATTCGCCATTCGCGCACCAAAAATTCATGGGCCACAACAGTGGTATTTAAACCAATCACCACGTTATCGCCAATTTCAATCTGTTCGGGAAAAAGCATATCCAGCATCACCCCCGGCGCAAGCGACGCATTAGGGCCTACCTTCACACCAATCATCCGGTACAAAAAGTTTTTCAAGCGAAACGACGGGCTAAACCGCGCCGTATAGAGAACACAAAAATTGAAAACCGCTTTAATTGGATGAACAATTTCCGGCCAATAGCGCAGAGAATTCTTGCCTGACACAAAATGCCGCTGGGTTCGGCGTTCCGCCATGACACCGCTCCTTACCCGCCTAGCGTGTTTTCTTTTTCGAGGCGTCGATAATGGCTTCCGCCACTTCGCGGATCGATTTGCGTTTGGCCATGCTATATTGCTGGATGCGCCGGAACGCTTCCTGTTCACTCAAATTATAGGCATCCATCAACATTCCTTTGGCTCGGTCGAGAATCTTGCGAGTCTCCAGCGAATTACGCAAATCGAGCAGCTCCTGCTCGATTTCCATATACTCTTTGAATCGTGACAGGGCAATTTCCATCGCCGGGAACAAGTTGCTTTCTTTCACTGGTTTGACCAAATAGGCCAATACCCCGGAATCCTTAGCCTTCTCGACGATCTCTTTTTGGCTATATGCGGTCAGCAGCAAAACCGGCGCCAACTTCTCGTTGGAAATTATTTTGGCGGCGGCAATTCCATCCATCTCCGGCATCTTGATATCCATGATGACCAGATCGGGTTTCAATGTTCGCGTCAGTTCGACCGCTTTCAAGCCGTCTGGCGCTTCGCCGACGACTTCGTGCCCGGCTTCTTCCAATAATTCTTTCAAATCCATCCGGATAATTGATTCGTTGTCGGCAATCAAAATTCGCAAACTGTCCATCGTCATTCTCCCTCCTATGTGCGGGGTATCGTAATCATGGCATGGGTTCCGCCGTTACTGGTCAAGTCAAAGGTTCCACCCAGATCAGTCTCGACCAAGGTGCGCACAATCTGAATGCCCAGACTCTTGGTCTTGGCCCGGTCAAAACCGGCCGGCAGACCAATGCCGTTATCGTAAATCTCCAGACAGTAGTACTGCTCCGACAGGATCGACAGCCGTAATCCTATGATACCACTGCTACGACCGATAAAGCCATGCTCGATTGCATTTTGAACCAGTTCATTCACTACCAGCGCCAGGCTGCTGGCCCG
Source organism: Negativicutes bacterium (assembly GCA_041741355.1). Lineage (GTDB taxonomy): Bacteria > Bacillota > Negativicutes > UBA1444 > UBA1444 > UBA1444. Next base: position 2,176 of record JBGSKE010000419.1, read on the forward strand.
CTCCGACGGCAAAATCACCGGCTCCGACTCAAAAATCTTTTCGATGGCAAAACCCGGTTCGAGCATGCTCTGGATTACCAGGTCATAAATATTGCGAGCCACTTCCGCCACGTCAATCAGTTCTTCATCCTGCTGCGATAAGAATTCATGCACTAGCGAAATACTAAGAATCCGGTTGACGCTCTCACGCAAAGCAGCTTTGACTTCCGGTGATTCGCTGCGGCGAGCTTGTAACCGGAGCAAGCTGGCGATGGTCTGAAGATTATTCTTGACCCGGTGATGAATCTCTTGAATTACCGCCGACTTAACTAACAATTCCTTTTCTTTTTTGCGCAGCTGCGTGACATCGGCCACAAACAGCAGCATCCGCAGCGTCTTGCCTGACTGCACGACCGGCACTGCTTTTTCCGACAACACCAGTCCGGCGACTTCCACTTCCATTTCCTGCGGCTGGCCGGTAATCGCCGCCTTTTGCGCCAAGCGGAACGACAGGGCCCGTTCATGCACCCGACGGCCAAGTAAGCGACCAACGCCAAGTACGCGGTAAATGCCGGACGCTGCAGCATTGGCGTAAATGATCTGGCCCCGTTCATTGACAACCAAAATCCCGTCCTGGGAAAACAACGGGCGATAAACAAACTTCTTCTGCGGATCGTAATCGGATACCAGCAACATATTGACCGTTTCCAACAAAATCTGATGATCGGCGCCGGTTTCCTCGCCACTGAGTTCAAAACTTAGCACGGCAATTACTTTCCCTTTTGGCGTCTTGACCGGAAAAGTTTCCATAAACAGCGGTTCCATGCCCAACGCCCATTCCCGCTGTCCAGTGATCCGTTCGCCAGTTTCCATGGTTTTCCACACCAACGGCTCTTCCGCTGCGGCTAATGTCATCCCGTCTAAGCCGGACCGTTGCTGCGACAAGCTATTGCGTGAGCGAGCCTGACCAACCAAGATTAATTTTTTCGCTCGACCGGCTCGAACATACAGGCTAACCTGCGCATGCGAAATATCGCCGGCCAGTTCAAGCCGACCCTGAATTTTTTCCAGCAATTCCGTTTCTGTGGCCGAAAATTTGGCCAGCGTTTGCAGATGTACGTCCAGTATGGTCATGATATTGGCAACTCTCGCTCCTCG
>JBGSKE010000420.1:0-6876 GCA_041741355.1 Negativicutes bacterium
ACCTGCTGGCGCTAAACGCCGCTATCGAGGCGGCGCGGGCCGGCGAACAGGGACGCGGGTTTGCAGTTGTTGCCGACGAAGTGCGGAAATTGGCTGAACATACCAAGGTATCGGTCAATGAGATTCAGGGAAACATCAGTAAATTGCAAGGAGATACGCAAAACGCCGTAAAAAATATTGAAACCAATTCGCGACGCTTGTTATCAGGCAAAGAGTTGGTCGATGGGGCTATCGATTCAATCCGGCAAATGAAGGAATCGGTCGTTTCCATTAATGGTGAAATGTTGCAGATTGCCGCCAATACAGAGCAGCAGTCCGCTGCATCGCAGGAAATTGCCGCCGATGTCCAAGTCGTTTCTGCCGGGGCGGAGACGCTTTTGCGTGAATGCGACCGAACCGGCCAGGCCGTGTTTGACCTAAGTCAACAGATCAATGTGCAGCGCCAGGAATTGCTGAAAAACGGCCTCTGTCTGGGCGATGCCGAACTGCTCGACATTTGCGTGGCCGATCATTTGTTATGGCGCTGGCGGGTGTACAACATGTTGCTGGGGTATGAAAAAATCGATGTCAATGCCGTTGGAACGCACAAGGAATGTCGGCTGGGCCATTGGTACGATTCGGCTGCAGCGCACGCGTTCAAGTCGAATCCTGCTTTTGTGGGCATGGACAAGCCGCATGCCGATTTGCACCGGTTTGCCAGAGATGCGGCAGTTGCCTATGAACGCAAGGATATGCGGGCGGCGCAGGAGGCACTGAACCAGATGGATATTTGTTCCCAGCAAGTGGTGGCGGCGCTGCGGGAATTGAAAAGCGCGATAAAATAAACCGGATAACTTTGTTTTTGTAACGCGGTAATCATCAACAATGCATTCGCGGGAATATAAAAGCAAATGATCAGGACAGGGAGCGGAAATCATGCCAACACAGATGCAACTACCTGATAAACGAAAACAGGCGATCCGGTTTATCCTTTTGGTTGGCTTGGTCAGCGCACTGGGCGACATTACCTACGAAGGAGCCCGTAGCATTTATGGGCCTTATCTTGGATACTTGGGCGCAAGCGCCGCCGCTGTGGGGTTGGTGACCGGCATCGGCGAGTTTATCGGCTACGGCCTGCGCCTGGTGTCGGGGTACTTTATCGACCGTACGAAGTTGTACTGGCCGGTGACCATTCTCGGTTACGGCTTGTTGGTATCGGTGCCGCTACTGGCGATGGCCGGCGACTGGCAACTGGCCGTGGTGTTCATCATGCTGGAACGCATCGGCAAGGCGATCCGCAGCCCGGCCAAGGATGCGCTGCTGTCGCACGCGACCAAACAAGTCGGTACAGGCTACGGGTTTGGCCTGCATGAAGCGCTGGACCAGATCGGCGCATTTATCGGGCCGTTGCTGTTTACGGCGGGATTGGCGCTCCATGGCGGTTATACGCTGGGATTTCAGATGATGTGGGTTCCGGCGCTGCTCACGGTGGCGGTCGTCGTGTTTACCCGGATGAAGTTCCCCAACCCGGAAAGTCTGGAGGAAACCGCGCCGGCAGCCGAAACGGTTGATCGACCTGTTGCTGCGGCGCAATCGGAGTTGTCACGGACATTTTGGCTGTATTCGTTGTTTACTTTTTTTGCGGTGCTCGGCTTCGCCAGTTTCCAGCTGATTTCCTATCACTTGCAGGTGAAAGGAGTCGTTACGGAAACGCTGATTCCGACGCTGTATGCAGTGGCGATGGGGGTGGATGCCATTGTAGCGATCGTGGTCGGCAAGTGGTACGACAAAAAAGGCATGGGGGTGTTGCTGGCGATCCCGGTATTGAGTCTGCCGATTCCGCTGCTTGGTTTTTCCGGCAGCGCTGCAATGGCGGTTGTCGCGGTGGTGCTATGGGGTGCGGTGATGGGGATTCATGAAACGATCATGCGCGCCGCGATTGCCGATTTGACGTCGATGGGGAGTCGCGGCAAAGCCTATGGGATTTTCAATACGTTGTACGGCGTCGCCTGGTTTCTCGGCAGCACAGCGGTCGGCTATTTGTATGACTCCAACCTGACCTATGTATTTGGCTTTGTTGCGGCGGCCCAGCTGGCCGCGCTCGTTTGCTTCGGTTTCTTCCGTTCAGCGAAATGAATAAAAATGATGGGGAGGGAAATTTTGTGCCAAAAATTGCTTCGAGAGCCAAACGACTGCGAATATACATCGGTGATTCTGATCATTGGAATCATCGCCCGACGTTTCAGGCCATCGTGGAAAAAGCGAAAGAACTGGACATGGCCGGGGCCAGCGTGTTTCGCGGTTTAATGGGTTATGGCGCAAATAGCCGGATTCATACGGCGTCGATTGTCGATTTGTCCGGCGATTTACCGATCTTGGTAGAAGTGATCGACAGCGAAGCCTATATTAACCAACTGCTGCCGTTTCTTGACGAGATGCTGGATGAAGGCGGCATGATCACGATTGACGATATCGAAGTGATCAAGTACGGAAAAAAACCACCCAAAGGCTGAGTGCATCCCGGGTGGAAAAAGATAGTGAGGTTTGAATGTTGGTGAAATTATTGGCAGTTGCGGCGGGCGGCGCGGTGGGCGCCTGCACGCGCTATTTGGTTTCGCTCTGGGCGGCGGATCGCTTTGGCTCGGATTTTCCTTATGGGACATTATTGGTGAATGTGGTCGGTTGTTTTATTATCGGCGTATTCCTGACGCTGACCACGGAACGGATTATTGTCAGTCCTTATTGGCGGCTAGTCGTGGCTGTCGGGTTTCTCGGCGGTCTGACGACGTTTTCTTCGTTTGGCTATGAAACGCTGCGTTTGGTCGATTCGGCAAATTTACTGCCGGCTCTTGGCAATATCGCTCTGAATGTATGCGTGGGTTTGCTTGCCACATGGGGCGGCATGGTAGTGGCCAGAGCGCTCTGAGAATACGGAACACAAAAAACTGCGGCCAAGGTTGTGGTCAGGCAGGACGGTGGAGCTTCTTCCTTAGCTCAAACCGGCCGTTGGCTGTCCACAATTGACGGGGCAGTTTATTTTTTTGCATCTCGATTATACCCGCTCTTGCCATTATGACAAGGGGATAGCTGCTTCGCAGCCGGTCGCTTCGCTCCCGCCCCTTGTCTACTTGCCGGGGAGCGGCTACGTGAAAACCAGCAAAAAAAACATTGCCAGGCGCGGGAGGCTGGCAGTGTTTGGTGCTGTATTTCACAGATTGGGAGGCGGTACTTCATGGAGCGATCGCAGCAGGAGTGGTTTAGTATTTTCGATCATCAGCGGCGGGGTATGGTCGAGCGGCTGGAGCTGCTGTTCAAGTTTGAGCAGTTTCTACTCACTTTGCCGGACGGCGCTTACACGGCGGAGCAACAGGCGGTGATGGCGGCGGATATCTCCCATGCCAAGGACTCTATCTCATACCTGGAGCAGTGCCAGCAGGAGGCAGCCGAGGAGAAGTTGAAGCTGGGTTTGGCTGGCTTCGTGCCGAAGCGGCAGAAAAAATCGCGCAACCGGAATCACTAGCATGTGGAAGTATTACCTGGCTCTGGTGGCGGCCTGGTGGTTGTTTTTCAACACTTATTTCAGGTCGCCTTGGTAGATAGGGTGGCGGGGGGCGGCGGTTCCGCCACTTTTTTATGCGGGTTTCTGGCTGAGTCACGGCAATGGTGAAAACTGGTGAAAATCCGCTGAATTTGACAAAATCAAAACGCTCCAGGATCGGTTTTAAGGGCGGTGGAACTGGGCGCGAAGGGTAACGTACCGGGCTGGTTGGCCCGGTTTTTTGCTGAAATTCCGCCACCGGAAAAAACTTCAAGTTCTGTTCGCTTTACATGGCGCGATTCATCCGCTATACTACAAATGCAAACATACGTTCTGCCTATGCACTCTGTTCAGGCAATGGCGATATGTGTCGCAGAAATACAGGCATTGAGCAATCGACCGAATAATTGTCCCGGAAAAAATCTTCGATTGAAGCGGTAACAAAACTCGTCCAGGTACGCTTGTAGATGATCTTGTCCTAAACCCCCATGATAAGTTCCCAAGACAAAAGACTTTGCATTTGAAATCACTATATGTACCCATTTCAAAAACCCTTCGCCGGCAGAACTTTTTTCTTTTCCGGTATGGTTGTAGTTTTCGTTCAGTTTTCTGTAGGCGTAAAGTCCATCGGACAGAATCGTTGAACCGGGAACAATGCATTCTTCGGCGATTCGCAGTAGCTCTTTGGAGGTTACGGCTTCCATAACATTCATCCGGATATACACAGGATTCCCTTTCTCATCCGTTTTCACGGCAACAGATACCTTGGCTTTGCTAGTTCCTCGACCATCAGTACCAGCTCTCGGCGAACCAAAGTATGCATCATCCATTTCAATCATGCCGGATAGCTTGTAGTTAGCATCGCGCTCCTTCATGGCGTGGCGTATTTTGTGTAAAAGACGCCACGCAGTCCGGTAATTGAGTTGCAGTAAATCTGCCAAGGAGAGTGCGGATCGGCCCCGTTTATCATGAACAACCAAATAGATGACCCAAAACCAAGTGTGTAATGGCAATTTGGATTTATGCATGATCGTGCCAGCGGTCAATGAAGCTTGATAGCTACACTGCTGACATTCATAATGTTTTCGGGTCTTGATGTAGTAGTATTTTGTATGTCCACATCGGGGACATACAAAGCCATCGGGCCAACGTTTTTGAAACAAATGAGTTTCACATGCTGCCTCATCCATGAATTTTTGTTGAAATTCCAATAAACTCAGAGACGCCGTTTTTGCCATACTACCACCCCTTTACAGAACTAATGTTCTGTATCGATTGTACTAAATATTTTATAAAAATGGTAGAGCAAAAACCTGATATATGTGCATAGGCAGAACATACGTTCGATAAACTAAAGCGGCAGCGGGTGAAGAAATGGCGCGGACGATTTTGCATGTGGATCTGAATAATTTCTATGCATCGGTCGAGTGTCTGTATCACCCGGAGCTGCGCGGCAAGCCGGTGGCGGTGAGCGGCGACGTGGAAAATCGGCATGGGATCATTTTGGCGAAGAACCAGCTGGCCAAGGCAGCGGGAGTGAAAACCGGCGAAGCGATTTGGCAGGCGAAGGGAAAATGTCCAGGGCTCATCTGCTTGCCGCCGGATTACCGCAAGTATCTGCGGTTTTCGCGGCTGGCCAGAAAGATTTATGCCGACTATACCGACAAGATCGAGTCGTTCGGCATCGATGAAAATTGGCTCGACGTTTCTGGATCGGTGGCGCTGTTTGGCGATGGCATGAAGATTGCCAATGAAATTCGGCGGCGGATTCGCGAGGAAATGGGCGTCACGGCCTCGGTCGGGGTCAGCTGGAACAAAATTTTTGCCAAGCTGGGCAGCGACATGAAAAAGCCGGATGCTACGACGGTAATCACAGAAGAAAACTTCCGCCAAGTGGTCTGGCCGCTGCCGGTGGAAGAACTGCTGTATGTGGGCCGATCCACCAAGAACAAGCTGAACAACCGGGCGGTTTTTACCATCGGCGACCTGGCGGCGCGGGACGTGCAGCTTTTGAAACTGTCGCTCGGCGTCTGGGGCGAAACGCTGTGGACGTTCGCCAATGGGCTGGACGCTGCACCGGTGGCGCAATCCGGTGAAGAAAGTTTTGTGAAGTCGGTCGGCAACTCAACGACCACTCCCCGGGATCTGGTGAATATCGAGGACGTGAAAATGATTGTGTTCGTACTGGCCGAGAGCGTAGCGGCGCGGCTGCGGCGGCATGGCCTGAAGTGCCGGACGGTGGCGGTCCATATTCGGAACAATGAGCTTTACAGTTTTGAACGGCAAGGCAAGCTGGCGGCGCCTTCTTTTCTGGCCAGTGATATTGCCGGCAAAGCGCTGGAAATTTTTCGCCAGAACTATACCTGGGACAGGCCGATCCGCAGCCTCGGCGTGCGCGGGGCGGACCTGGTGACGGAGCATGGTACGGTGCAGCTCGACATGTTTGCACCGGATTCGGCGGAGCAGGAACAACTGGAACGGACGTTGGACCGGCTGCGCGAACGGTTCGGCCCGTATTGCGTGCGTCGTTGCGCCTTGTTGCAGGATGACCGGTTGACTGGGTTCAATCCGAAAGATGATCACGTGATTCATCCGGTGAGTTTTTTTCGCTGATAAATACGGCGGTTAGGGATGGGCTAATGAACTAAAGGCGGTGGCAATGGTGAGCAAGACATTTGTGAAAGTGACGGCGGAACATGACGAAAGCGGCCAGGTGAAGCCGCTTTTGCTGACTTGGACAGATGGCAAGAAGTATGAGATCGACCGGGTGACCGACGTGCGCCAGGCGCCGTCGCTGAAAGGCGGCGGGCTGGGGATGAGGTATACGGTGAAGGTGCGAGGCAAAGAGGTTTATTTGTTCGAGGATGAGGGAAAATGGTTTGTGGAGAAATAGACTTTCGCCTGGTTCGCCGCTTTCTGTCGTATGAAAATTTATGATCCGCAGAATATTTGATAGACAAGGATAGGATATTGCTTTTCTTTGTCGAAACATTATAGACTAATAAGGAAAACAGCGAATTGGAGGATCACGGATGCAAAGAAGAAAATTATCAGTTGTTCTATTTACGGTGCTTTTTTTGCTAATCGCTTCTGCGGCATACGCCAATGTCAATCAAGGTAGTATCATCTCTGGAAAAATAACCAATTTGAAATTAGAAGCACTAGAAGGGGCACAAATTCTTATTGAAGCATCAGGAAAGACGAGTATGGCAAAAATAGTAGTTACTGATCACATGGGGAATTTTTCAGTACACATGCCAGTAGCGGGAATTACTTATTCGGTGACAGCAAGCAAAGCTGGTTTTAAACCTACTCAAATTAGAATTTGGGCTTCTTCAGATGAAACAAATAATGTGAAG
>JBGSKE010000421.1:0-2101 GCA_041741355.1 Negativicutes bacterium
CTGGACATTGCTCCGCTCCGCTACAAAACCGGTGATGAAGAGCATTTGGTTGCTGTCTGCAACGGGTTCATGGAAGTCCGGGACAACCGGATTTCCGTGATGACTCCTTGTGCAGAAAACGAAGAGGAGATTGACCTTCGCAGAGCGGTAGCGGCTAAAACCCGCGCGGAAGAGCGGTTGAACGCCAAGGCGGACATTGATGTCCGCCGGGCGGAACTGGCTTTGCAACGCGCCTTGATGCGACTTAAAATTGGCGAACATACCCGGCGGGGACGGGCAACGTAAGGAGTAATATTTCAGTTGGAAAAGTTATTCATCCAGGGGGGGCGCAGACTCTCGGGGACAGTCAAGATCAGCGGCGCCAAAAATGCTGTGCTGCCGGTCATTGCCGCCTCGTTGCTAGCGTCCACCCCTTCTGTTATTGAAGAAATTCCGGATCTGGACGATGTAAAAACCATTACCGAGGTATTGCAGTATCTCGGCTTGAATACGCGTCGGGAGCCCGGCAGACTGTTTGTCGACAGCACTGGCATAAAGAGCTGCGAGGCGTCGTATGAGTTGGTCCGGAAGATGCGGGCCTCTTTTTTGGTTATGGGTCCGTTGTTATCTCGTTTCCAGGAAGCAAGGATATCGCAGCCCGGTGGCTGCGCCATCGGCACACGGCCGATTGATTTGCACCTGAAGGGATTTGAAGCGTTAGGCGCCGAAATCATTCAGGGACATGGTTTCATCGAAGCTCGGGCGCCCAAAGGATTGCAGGGGGCGAAAATTTACCTCGATTTTCCCAGTGTCGGCGCCACCGAGAACATTATGATGGCAGCCAGTCTGGCCAAAGGACAGACAATTATTGAAAATGCGGCGCAGGAGCCGGAGATTGTCGATCTGGCCAATTATCTAAATGCAATGGGCGCCAATGTGCGTGGCGCCGGTACGAATGCGATCCGAATTGAAGGGGTGCAAAAGCTCAACGGCACTACCTATGCGGTGATTCCGGACCGAATTGAAGCGGGAACTTATATGGTGGCGGCCGCCATAACCGGTGGCGATGTGCTGTTGAAAAATGTTTTGTATGAACATCTGAAGCCGTTGGTGGCCAAACTCAAGGAAGCCGGCGTTACCATCGAACAGGATGTCGATCAGATTCGCGTAATTTCCAGCGGGGGTTTGCGCGCCGTGGACATCAAGACGCTGCCTTACCCTGGGTTCCCCACTGATATGCAATCGCAGTTTATGGCGCTGATGTCTGTGGCCGAAGGTAGCAGTGTTGTTTCGGAAACCGTTTTTGAAAATCGGTTCATGCACGTCGATGAACTGAAACGCATGGGCGCCGGTATTCGGGTCGATGGGCGGATTGCGATGGTCGACGGAGTAAAACAATTGACCGGTTGCCCGGTAACGGCAACCGACTTACGCGCTGGCGCTGCGCTTGTATTGGCGGGTCTGGCGGCGGAGGGACAGACGGAAATTGGTTCCGTCTATCATATTGATCGTGGATATGATCGGATTGTCGATAAATTGCGAGGACTCGGCGCCGATATATCCAGAAGAGAAGCAGAATGACGATTCTGACGGAGGGATTGGCGTGAAATTTGGCCTGGCGCATGATATTGGCATTGATTTAGGTACGGCAACTATTTTGGTTTATATTAAGGGGCAGGGGATCGTGTTGAACGAACCGTCTGTCGTCGCCAAGGATGTCGACTCCGGTCGTATTCTGGCGATTGGCGAGGATGCCCGTCGAATGATCGGCAGGACTCCCGGCAACATTATTGCAGTGCGCCCCTTGCGCGAAGGGGTCATCGCCGACTATGAGACTACCGAACAGATGTTGCGCTATTTCATTGAAAAAGTCGCCGGCAAGGCGTTATTCTTTAAACCACGGATCATGGTCTGCGTGCCGTCCGGTGTGACAACAGTTGAAAAACGGGCAGTATTGGAAGCGGCGTTGCAGGCCGGCGCCAAGGAAACATTTTTGATTGAAGAGCCATTAGCGGCTGCGCTCGGGGCCGGTTTGGATATTGGCGAACCTTGTGGCGCGATGGTTGTCGATATCGGCGGCGGCACGACCGACGTCGCCGTTCTCAGCCTGGGAGGCATCGTA
>JBGSKE010000422.1:0-13284 GCA_041741355.1 Negativicutes bacterium
AGAAATTACTGCCATGAATGAAGAAATTGCCTCGCTCAACCAGAACCTCACGGGATTGAATGAAGAACTGGAACAGCGTGTAGCCGAGAGAACGGCTGATTTGACGGCCGCGCATCAGGAAATTCTCGGGCAATATCAAGCGCAACGACGCAGCGCGGAAATACAGACCGCATTGCGGGAACTCACCGAAGCGGTAAATTTTGCGACTTCAGCCAATGAGTTATACGCTACCGTCTATCGACTGCTAAATAAGGTTTTGCCTACGCACAACCTAAACATTGCGCTTGTGGATGAAGAAACAGCGGAGATTGTCGTGCCTTACTATGTGGCTGAACTGGATGTTTTGCCAAGACGCAGGCCAATGGGAAAAGGATTGACGGAGTATACGATCGCTCAGGATCGGACAGTTTCTTTATCAGAAACAGACATTGAACAGTTGTATCAAACCGGCGAAGTTGCATTGCGGTTTGTAAAATTGAACCACTGGGTTGGCTTGCCGTTGAAGAATTCGACAGGAAAAACTTTCGGTGTCCTGTCGATTTTTTCGATCAAAGATGAAAGCGCTCGTTATGACGATGCAATTAAAATATTGCGTATTGTGGCGACGCAGCTTTCGATGGCGATTGAACGCAGGCAGGCGCTGGACGCTATGGCCGAGAGCGAGGCGCGCTATCGGTCGGTCCTCGAACAATCGCCGGAAGCAGTGCTGTTGATTGACACGCGAACAGGCAATGTGATCGAGGCAAACGCTCGTTTCAGTGAGCGATTCGGCTATGAACTTGCGGTTCATGGCACGCTGAATTTGTTTGACCTGATTGTCGACGCCCCGGATACAGTCAGATCAAACATTGACCGAATCACTCAATTTGGCTGCTTACCGGTGGAACGACGCTTAATCAAACATCGTAATGGCTGCATTGTTTCGGTGGAGCGGTCTGCCGCTCTGGTCAACTATCGGGGACAACGTTTATCAGTGATGACGATTCGCGATGTGTCGGAGGAAGTGCGGCGAGAGCAAGAGATCCGGCGCGATGCGCAACTGGCGACGCGGGTGCAAATCGCGATGCTGCCAGCGCCGAAGGCTTCGGAGTATCTTGATATCGCTACAGTCTACCAGCCCTTAACATATGTTGGCGGCGACCTATTTTTCATGGATTGGCGTTATGGCGGCAAGTTGTTGCGCGGTTTCCTTGGCGACGCGACCGGCCATGGCCTGTCCACGGCGCTGCAGACATCTTCCCTGCACGTATTGATTCGTGAAGTGAACGAGCTCGATTTGCCGCTCTCTGATGCGATGCGCTGGCTCAACCGGCGTGCCGCAGAGTATTTTGACGAGGGAACATTGGCTGGGGCGCTGGGTTTTGAAATCGACCTGGATATCCGCCAGCTACGTTGGGTGTGTGCGGGTATACCCAAAATAATGGTGGCTACGAAAACGCAGCAGGGCACGCTGGAATGTCCAGGCATGTGCCTGGGAATCAATGAAGAGGAAACGTTTGATACGCACGCGATTCCACTCAATATCGGCGACTCGCTGTACTTTATGACCGATGGAATGGTCGCATTGATCGACAGTCGCGGCGAATTGCCATTGGAACTATTTTCGACAATGGTCAGTTTGCTGGATACTTTGTCCAAATCGGAAAATAGGCGGGACGATGCCACAGCAGTTAGTATTCATGTGCGCTCGCTGCCGCAGGCGTTGGTTCGGCAGGACGGCTGGCCCCGCATCCTCCGCTTCAATGGTTATGGCGATTACCAAAGGCTCAAGGGCGAAGTGGGTAAAATATTGGCGGAAGTGACGGGAAAACCGCACTCACTGCAAGAAGTGTCGGTTCATGAGGCGCTGGCGAACGCGATGGAATGCCGGGATGGAGTGCAGCGCCAGCACAAGGCAAGGTTGCGTTTCAACAAGGTGGGCCACCGGCTGATTGTGCGGGTGAAAACCTCGCGCCTCGGCTTTGCCGGCAATGCGATTCTGCGGAGGTTGCGGTCGCAGCCCAAAGAGATGTTCGCCTTCGGCGAAGACGCTTCGATGGGGCGCGGAATCCCGATGATGCTTTCGATGGCGGACAGGATGACCTACAACAGTGAGGGGACCGAAGTTCTGTTGGCGTGGAAGTTGTGAGACAAAAACTTCTTGCGGCGAGGTAAGATGAACGGAGGATAGTTACATGGACGCAAAGCTCGCTGATGTTCTGGACGTGCAGGCGGTTCAGGCCACTATGGATTCGTTTTTCTCCCTGACGCAAATCGGCATTGGCATCATCGATTTGCAAGGAAAAGTATTGGTATCTACTGGTTGGCAAGATATCTGCGTGGATTTTCACCGGCGTCATCCAGAATCCTGCCGACACTGTACGGAGAGTGACACTGCGCTTGCGGCAGGCGTCCAGCCCGGCGAATACAAAATGTACCGTTGTCAAAACGGCATGTGGGATATCGTCACGCCGATTTTTGTCGAAGGAACACATTTGGGGAATATTTTTTTGGGGCAGTTTCTCTACGAAGATGAGCTGCCAGATTACGATTCTTTTCGCGCTGCCGCCCGACAGCACGGCTTTGATGAAACCGAGTACATTGCGGCGCTGGACCGGGTACCGCGCTGGAGCCGTGAAACCGTGGCCCGGACAATGGATTTTTATAAAAATTTCGCAAATTTGATCTTGTCGTTAAGTGCCGGCAAGCGCAATCTGGAACGGATCGTGAACGCGAGAACCCAGGAATTGACGGCTGCCAACGAAGAACTGACCGCATTGAACGACGAGCTGGAACACCGCGTGCATGAAATTGAAGAGAAAAATGTCCTGCTGGCCAGATCGAATGCGGACCTGGAACAGTTTGCCTATGTGGCCTCGCATGATTTGCAGGAGCCTTTGCGCCAGATCGTCAGTTTCACGCAATTGCTGGCCCGCCGTTACTCCGGTAAATTGGATACGGACGCCGACGATTTCATCCGTTACACGGTGGACGGGACAAAACGCATGCAAGAATTGATCAACGATATTTTGGCCTACTCCCGCTTACGCAAGAGTCGTGAACAATTTGCGCCAGTCGATTGCGAGGCTCTGTTTACGGAGGTTTTGCTAAGTTTGCAGTCGGCGATTGAAAAGAGAGATGCACAGATTGTGCACGAAAAACTGCCCACCCTCGCAGGCGACCGAACCCAACTGGCACAGCTATTTCGCAACCTGCTAAGCAACGCGGTCAAGTTTCAGGGGAATGCCGCGCCGTGCATTCGTGTGACAGCCACGAAGCAGCAACAACATTGGCTGTTTGCCATTACCGACAACGGCATCGGGATCGCGGCGGAGTTTTTTGAACGGATTTTCGTTGTTTTTCGGCGGTTGCACGCCGCGGCGGAATATCCAGGGACCGGCATCGGCTTGGCCATTTGCAAACGGATCGTGGAAAATCACGGCGGGCAAATCTGGCTGGAATCCGAACCAGGCAAAGGGACAACGTTCTTTTTTACGCTGAAAGAGATGGGGGGATAGTTATGGCATTTGTGGATCCGATCCGGATTCTGTTGGTGGAAGACAGCCCGGGCGATGTCCGGCTGACCATCGAAGCGCTGAAGGATGGCAAAGTGCGGAACGACTTGAGTATCGTCGGTGACGGCGTAGAGGCGCTGGCGTTTTTGAACGGGGAAGGGAAGTACGCCGAGGCGCCGCGCCCGGATTTAATTCTGCTCGATTTGAATCTACCGCGCATGGATGGCCGTGAATTGCTTGCTATCATCAAACAGGATGAGAATTTGAAACGCATCCCGGTCGTCGTATTGACGACTTCAGAGGCGGAAGCCGATGTGTTGCGGGTCTATGACCTGAATGCCAACTGCTACATCACCAAACCGGTCGACCTGGACAAATTCATCACCGTAATCAAGGCGATCGAGGATTTTTGGCTGACGATCGTCAAATTGCCGCGAGTGAATTAAGATGGACAGCATCAACGTTCTGGTAATCGAGGATAACCCAGCGGATGCGCGACTGATTCGCGAAGGGTTTGCCGAACTGACGCAGCCGGAATTAAAAGTGTTTTATGCCGATCGGCTTGCCACGGGGCTCGATCAGCTCCTGGCCGCGCCTATTCAGGTTGTGCTGCTCGACCTCTCTTTGCCGGACAGCGCCGGAATTGCGACATTGCAACGCGTCCATGGCGCGGCTGCAAAACTGCCGATCATCGTGCTAACAGGCCTGGAAGACGAAGCGCTGGGACTGGAAGCGATGCGGCACGGCGCCCAGGATTATCTGGTAAAAGGCCAGACCGACAACAAACGCCTGGCCCGCATCCTGTTGTTCGCCATGGAACGCAAACGCACGGAGCGGCTGCAACAACTCTCCTACGAGATTCTGGGCATTCTCAGCGAACCGCTTGCCTTTTCGGCTATGGCCAATCGCATCCTTGCCGCTATCAAGCGGGAAACGCAGTGCGATGCGGTGGGAGTCCGGCTCAGAAGCGGTGAAGACTTCCCGTATTTTGTGCAAAAAGGGTTTGCCGAAGATTTTTTGCTTCTGGAAAATTCACTGCTTGCTTGTAACGAGTCTGGCGGCATTTGCCGTGATGAAACCGGAAAGCCGTGCTTGGAATGCGCCTGCGGTCTGGTATTGCTCGGCCAAACCGATGCGGTTAATCCCTTGTTTACCGCCGATGGGAGCGTCTGGACCAACAATTCGCCATCATTGCTGGAGTTGCCGGCAGACCGCGACCTGCGGCGCAGCCCGCGCAACAACTGTATTTATGCCGGCTACAATTCTTTTGCACTGATTCCTATCCGGACGAATCGGGAGATTATCGGCCTGCTGCAAATTTGCCACAAGAAACCAAATCAATTCACGCTGGAAATTGTGCGGTTGCTCGAAGCAATCTGTGCCAATATCGGCTCAGCATTGATGCGATTGATGGCGGAAGACGCCCTGAAATCCAGTCAAGCTCGCTACCGCGCTTTGATGGAACAGTCCTTTGAAGCGTTGGCGCTGGTGGATATCGAGAAACGGGAAGTGGTGGAAGTCAATCGCAGGTTTACCGAACTGTTTGGCTATTCCTTACCGGAAGATGCGCCGCTCACGCTTGATAAATATATGACTGATTCACAGGAGCATACAGATGAAATATATAATACAATACTAAGGGAGCAACGGGTTTTACCTGCCGAAGTAAAGTTGTATCGCCACAAGAATGGCGCCGAAGTTCATGGCGAGCGGGCCGGCACGGTCGTCAGCATTGACGGGCGCGATTATTTGCTGGGCAGTATGCGCGATATGACCACGGAGCGCCGTCGGCAGGCGGAGATGAACCGTGACGTAGAGCTGGCCCGGCGGGTGCAACGCGAGCTGTTGCCGAAACTGCCGGAATCTCCGTTCGTCAAAGTCCGGACGCTTTATTATCCCGCCAACTTCGTCAGCGGCGATTCCTATCATTTGGAGTGGCGCAATGATGGGCAGCTGTTGCGCGGCTTTCTGATCGATATATCCGGTCACGGGTTGGCGACGGCCATTCAGACTTCGGCAATCAATGTATTGCTGCGGGAGGCCGAGGTCGGAAAATTGCCGCTGCTGGGTCAGATGCGGCGGATCAATGCGCGGGCGGCGAAGTATTTTACTGAAGGCGCCTATGCGGCGCTGCTTGGCTTTGAACTGGATTTGGCCAGGCGGGAATTGAGATATGTCGGCGCCGGGATTACGCAGTTCTATGCTAATGGCAAAAAAATCGAGGTTCCCGGCATGTTTATCGGCATGTGGGAAAATGCCGAATTTACGGCGGGCGTGATTCCGATTAAGGAAAGCGAAAGCTTCCTGTTTCTGACCGACGGATTTACCGATGAGCTGGCGAAAGCTGAGCGCTCCGCCTTCGTTTCAGTCCTTGGTCAGGACTTTGACGCCGATGTGACAGCGCTGGAGAAAATGGCGGAGCGCGGCGGGCTGCGCGACGACGCGACAGGAGTTTGCCTGACAATAAAAGCAAAACTGTAAAAATGGGATGGTTGGAACATGGGAAATGTATGATTGACGGTAGCTTGAAAATTCGCGCCGCTGGTTCGGCGGATTTGGAATTCATCGAAAAGTTGTTGGTCGATTCTGATTTGATGGCGGTGGAAGTGGCCGCAAACCTGGAGTGGTTTCTGGTGGCCGAGCAAGCGGGGGTCATTGGTGTAATCGGCAGCGAGTACGCTGGCGAGTCAGTTCTGATTCGCTCACTGGCGGTCAAGTCGGCCATTCGACAGAACGGCGTTGCCTCGGCGCTGCTGAAGAAAGCCCTAGCGCAGGCAAAAAGCGCCGGCTGCAAATTTGCCTATCTGTTTACCAATACGGCTGCCGAATATTTTGCCAAACGCGGCTTTGCAGTCGTGCCGCGATCAGAAGTGCCGGCGGCGCTGCTTTCCAGTCCGGCGGTGACGGTTTGCTGTTGCTCTGCCGCGGTGGCGATGCGATTGGCGTTGTCTGATCCTGGCAAGGCGTTGCCGGCCGCGACAACCGCCGAATTTCAAGTGACTGGCATCAGCTGTATGGACTGCGCGCAAAAGTTTGAGCAGGCAGTGCGCCAGCTGCCGGGCGTGCAGCAAGCCGCGCTCAATCCGATGTCAGGCAAGCTGACAGTGACAGGAGTTGCCGATTTGCCTGCCATACGGGAACTGGGCCTGCAGGAGGGCTATGCCATTACTCCGACCGCCGAAGTGATAAAGCCAGTCGCCGGAGTTAGTACGGCGGGCTGGGAATTGTGGCGGGCAATCGCTTCCGGGGTGGCGTTGGCCAGCGGATTTGGCCTGGAAAAACTGGCTGGGCCGCAGGCGCTGTATATGGTGCTGTACGTGGCGGCGATTCTGCTGGGCGGCTGGGGTAATTTTCACAAAGCGGCCCGTGCTTTGCCGTGCGGCAATTTCAACATGAGCGTGCTGATGAGTGCTGCCGTTCTTGGGGCGTTGGCGATCGGCCAGTACGAGGAAGCGGCTTCGGTCGCGTTTTTGTACGCAGTGTCGGAAATGCTGGAAGCATGGACAATCGACAAAGCACGCCGCTCCATTCAGCGCCTGATGGAGCTGACCCCGGATTTGGCCCGGATTCGCCGTGATGGTGTAGAAATGAAACTCCACATTACGGAAGTCCGCCCCGGCGATATGATGATTTTGCGGCCAGGCGATCAAATCGCCATGGACGGGATCGTTCACAGCGGAAAATCGAGTGTAAATCAGGCGGCGATCACCGGTGAATCGTTGCCAGCGCTAAAAGAGGCGGGCGCCGAGGTTTTTGCCGGCACGCTGAACGGGCCGGGCGCATTGGAAGTGACGGTGACCAAGCTGGCGCAGGACTCGACCCTGGCCCGTATTATCCAACTGGTGGAGAACGCGCAGACGCAGCGGGCGCCTTCGCAAGCGTTCGTCGAAAAATTCGCTGCCGTATATACGCCGGTAGTTTTGGCGTTGGCGGCGGCTGTCGCGGTTTTGCCGCCGTTGTTTTGGGGTTATCAATGGGCGTTCTGGATATATCGGGGCCTGGCCTTGCTTGTCGTCGCCTGTCCCTGCGCGCTGGTGGTGTCGACGCCGGTTGCGATTGTCAGTGCGATTTCTAGCGCCGCCCGGCAAGGCGTGCTGATCAAGGGCGGAATTTATCTGGAAGCGGCGGGATCGTTACAAGCGATTGCGTTTGACAAGACCGGCACCCTGACCCGTGGCGAACCTGTTGTTACGGATGTCGTGGCGGTGGGAGACTGGCAGGAAGCTGAACTGCTCGGACGCGCCGCCGACCTGGAAGCAAGGTCGGAGCACCCGCTAGCAGCCGCTATCGTGCAGGCGGCCAAGCAGCAGGGACTTGCCGTGACGCCGGTGGAGGACTTTATCGCGATCACCGGTCGAGGCGGGCAGGGGACGGTCGCGGCAGAACTGCTCTACGTCGGCAACAGTCGGTTGTTCACTGAATTGGGCGCGGATTTGTCGTTCGTTGCTGAACCGATCGAGCGGTTGCAACAGCAAGGCAAGACGGTGATGATTGTTGGCACGAGCGAGGAGATCCAGGGGATTATCGCCGTGGCCGACACGGTTCGCCCGGATAGCGCCGCAACAATGAAGGCGCTAAAAAACGCCGGGATACAGCACACGATCATGCTGACCGGCGATAATTCCCAGGCCGCGCGGACGATAGCCGCGCAGGTTGGAGTCGACGAGTACCGGGCGGAACTGCTACCGGAAGATAAAATGACGGCTATGCAGGAATTGTTGGCGAAGTACGGTCAGGTGGCGATGGTCGGCGACGGAATCAACGATGCGCCGGCCTTGGCGCTGTCTACGGTCGGCATTGCCATGGGTGGTGCGTCTGCGGATACCGCGATGGAGACGGCGGACATCGTACTGATGGCGGACGACCTGAAAAGTCTTCCTTTTACCATTCAACTCAGTCGTCAGGCGCTGCAGATTATTCGGCAAAATATCAGCTTCTCGATCGGCATCAAACTGCTGGCGGTACTGGCGGTTTTTCCCGGTTGGCTGACCTTGTGGCTGGCGATTTTGGCAGATATGGGAGCGACCCTGCTGGTGACGCTGAATAGTTTGCGTTTGCTGCAGAGACAGCGGAAAACAGGTGACAATTAACGCGGCTGCATCGTTTTCGGCCGGTTTTCGCGCAGCTTAGCAAAGTACTGGTCCATTTCGGCTGCGAATGCAGACTGGGGTCGGCGAAACAAGGCGATAAAGGCCTTGTCGGCGCTCATTCCCTGGTTGAGTAGGCGATAATATTGCAACACAGCTTCAAAATCCGTTCCAGTCAACTGCTGCAGCATCAGCAGCGACATTTGGTATACCGGATAGCCTTGCCGGGATAGGGCGGAAAAATCCGCATAATTGGGAGTCATCAATTGCTGGGCGGAGGGGATGGATTTGGCGGCGAAGACCCGAACGGCGGTCTTCGCCAGAGAGAGTTTCGTTTCCTCCAGCCCGGCTTTTTCGCGGGCAATCACCTGAAACAGTTCCGGCGCGGCCTCCACCATCCAACTGGCAGTAGTTTGGCGGCCAAACTGGCTTTGTACCTGATGAAAGACCTCGTGCGGTAATACCCGGTATACTTCATCCTGCTTGGTATGCAACGCCGTCGTTCCTTTGAGCAGGATAACAGGCCGGTTGCCCAAGCTGATGCCAGAAGTGGATTGGGCGATTTGGCGGGCTTTTTCCGCTGAGTACCCGTATTGTTGCAAGACTTTTTCATAGGTTGCCTGGTCGGCAGTTACCAGTACAGTGACAGGGTGACGCAACGGCAGGCGGTATTCGTTCAGCATGTCGGCCACCAGGTCGACAGCGGCCTCGACATGGACGCGGGTTTGCGCCGGCACGTCCGGGTCATACTGGACCCGAAGCCAGGAACGTTCCGCCGCATGGAGCGAGGGGAGCGGCGCCGCCGTGGCGCAGATTGCAAAAACTGCCAACAACAACAGAAGACGGATTCTTGCCGACAAAGTTCGCAGGTCCATCGCGCAGTCCTCCTCTCGGTCAGTAATCGGTCTTGGTGGTGGTCGCCGTAAAAGTGTACAGTTTTTTGTAAATCGGACCATAACCATAATACAGGGTCAGATTGAACGGGCGTTTGACGATTTCCCTAAGTGCCGCATCCTGATTGTTGAACGCAAAATTCGACTTGTCATAGCCGAGCTGTTCGATTTTCAGGCCAATGAAATTGCCCTCCTGAAAATTCCATACTACCATGCTATCCATGAATTTGCCGGTTTCTTTTGATGGTGCGCCGTAGCGCTCGCTCAGGTCTTTTTTTACTGCTTCAAAACTGCTGAGGATGTCTTGCTCGGTGTTGAAATGCGCTACCTTGCCCAAGAAAAATTTGTCCTGATAGCTGTAGGTCCAGATAAAAGCCGGTTCATTGTTGAACTTGCTGAGAAAATAGGTGTATTCCGTGCCGTCGGCAGCTTTGCCGCCGCCCCAGTAGACACTGTTTTTAAACATAAATAGATTGACTTTCAAATAGTTGCCGGGACGGCTTTTCATCGCTTTTTCGGCCTCTTCGCGGCTAACGCCCCAGGGAATGTTCAGAAAACCTTTGAGCGTTCGGTTCAGCGCCGGGTCGTTGGCTGGAAAATTGTTGCTCCATTCGCCCTGGTACTTTACTTTGCCGTCTGATCCGGTCAACTTGCCGAAGCCGCTGCGTTTGCCTGCCGCCCAGTCCCCGTCGTAAACCTCGCCGTTCTTGTAACGATAGACGCCTTTGCCGTGGAACTCATCCAGGTAAAACTCGCCTTCGTAGCTCTCGCCATTGAAACGCATGGTTCCGCGAACCCGTTCGCCGTCTTTGTATTCGGCATCCAGGGCGAGGCCGAAGTTCCAGCGTAGGGAGGCTTTGCCGTTCGGCACGCCGCCGACCATGGTCATGGTCCCGTCGATAACAATTATATTTTTTTCATTGGGAATTTGATAAAACTTGATCTGCAGCGGGCCTTCGCCGTCCGCCAGGTTGTCCTTGCACGGACCGTCCCAGCGGATTTCGGTGATTTTCAATTCTTTGGAGTGGACGGGGATGCTGAACCGGCAACCGTTCGATTGGTTGGTGTTCCAGACTTGTTCGGCAAATGCGGTGGATGCGGTCATTGCGAACAGCAGGGCTAGGCAAAGCAACAACATAAAAAATCGGCCTTGTTGATTAATCATAAAAATCGCTCCCTTAATGCTAAAATTACGCTGATAGTGGCTGCAACCGCATACGAAGCGTCGAACGATTTAAAGTGAATAAGACCTTCCACAAGGGGGGAGCAGATTCCTGCACGTATGAAATCGGCAACGCAGGAAAAAACGTCAAACTGCAGAATATTCTATATTAATTAATCGTAACAAGAAGACCAAACGAAAAGAGGTGCGTTCATGTCAGATCATTCGGAAACCAATGAACAAATCATTGCCCACTATGTCCATGCTTTGGCGAAACTGAACGAGATGCAGGTTGCCGATGTCGGGGTTTGCATCTGCAATTTGGAACAGGTTGTTTTTTATCGACCTGCCCGAACGCTGGATCTGAGGGTGAAACCAGGCGATTCGGTAAAACAGGGCAGTGCGCTTCATCGGGCGATCCAGGAGCGTCGTCGGGTGACCGTCAAAATGGATGCGTCTTTGTATGGCGTTCCCTACGTCGGTATCGGCACGCCGATTCAGGATGAACGGGGCAATGTGATTGGCGCGGTCACGATTTCCGAATCGACGCAGCGGTATGAATTGTTGAAGCAATCGTCTGCCAAAATGGGTGAAAGCATCCAGACCATTGCAAGTACTGCCGAAGAAATCTCGGCTCAGACGCAGGAGATGGCGGCGGCTGGACAGGCGATGAAGACAACGCTGGAAAAATCGCAGAACCTGGTCAAAGATACCGATCAGGTGATGGGCTTGATTAAGATGATTGCCGGACAAACCAATTTGTTGGGGCTGAACGCGGCGATTGAGGCTGCCCGCGTCGGCGAACAGGGACGGGGCTTTGGCGTAGTTGCCGAAGAAATTCGCAAACTGGCTGGGGTCACGGCAGATTCGATCAAGAATATTGAAGGCATCATCCGGGCAATCCAAAGCGACAATAGCAACAACCATCAGCAAATGGCCCATATCGCGGCAATGATCACGCAAGTGGCCCAGGCGACCACGCAGGTCGCCGAGGCGAGTCAGACGCTGAACGAAATGGCGACGGAGCTGAACAATATGGCGGAAAATTTAATAGCCAACATCGAATGAAATAAAGAGCAGCAACTGCAACGGGCCGTAACGGGCCCGTTTTTATTCGTCTTGACTATCTTTGCACAGAAGCGAAGTTAAGGAAACGCTAAAGTGTTTCCTAGGTATTGACTGACGGATTAAAACGGCATATACTAAAAATATACCCTACGGGGGTATAGTATGGAGAGTCCGCTGGAGGGGTAAACTGTGATCGTAAACAAAGAGAAAACTGAGCTGCGCCATCGGCTGAAAAAAGTCGCCGGCCAGATTAATGGCATCGATAAAATGCTGGAAGACGGGCGTTATTGCGTGGACATCCTGCAGCAGATCGTTGCGGCGCGGGCCGCGCTGAACAAGGTGGCGCTGCTGATTATCGAGAGCCACGCTAAGAGCTGCATCGTCGCGGCGGTCAAAGAGGACCGGGGCGACCAGAGCATCGACGAACTGATGAACGTATTGAAGCAGTTTAATAAATAGGGGATCGTGATCATTATGTCGACAGAAAATGAAAAAGACAATCGGCATTCAACCAGCCTGAAAATTTCCGGCATGTCCTGCGCCGCTTGCGCCGCGCGGATTGAAAAAGGGCTGGCAAAACTGCCCGGCGTGGCCAGCGCGGCAGTCAACTTTGCCTCGGAAAAAGCTGAAGTCAGTTATGACCCGGCGCAAGTTGGGCTAAAAGAATTTGCCGCGAAGCTTGAACAGCTGGGCTTTCAATTGATTTTTGACAAGGTCGAGCTCAAGATCACTGGTATGAGCTGCGCCGCCTGTTCGGCCCGGATCGAGAAGGCCCTGCTCAAATTGCCGGCAGTGGCCAATGCGGTGGTGAACCTGGCGGCAGAAAAAGCCAGCGTCGAATACAATGGCGCTGATTTGAGTATCGGTGATATACAGAACAAAATAAAAAAACTCGGTTTTGAAGCGCATAATACTACGAACCAGCGCGATGTCGATCAGGAAAAAGTGGCGAGAGAGGCGGAAATTCGCGGTCAGCGGCTGCGACTCATGCTGTCCGCGCTGCTGTCCTTGCCGCTACTGCTGGCAATGCTGTTGCATTCGCTGGGGATTATGACCAGTGTCGGCAAGTTCTTTATGGACGCCACCGTACAGCTGGTATTGGCAACACCGGTGCAGTTTATCGCCGGTTGGCCGTTTTACCGCGGCGCCTACGCAGCGTTGCGCAATGGCAGCGCCAATATGGATGTGCTTGTGGCGATGGGGACGTCGGCTGCCTACTTCTTCAGTATCGCCAACATGTTGACCGGCGACCCGCATCTGTATTTTGAAACCTCGGCGATTTTGATCACGCTGATTATATTCGGCAAATTTCTGGAAGCGAACGCCAAGGGGCGGACCTCGGAAGCAATCAAAGCGTTGATGGGATTGCAGCCAAAAACGGCGCGGGTCATTCGTGGCGGCGCAGAAATGGATATTTCGATTGAAGACGTTGTGCTCGGCGATGTCATCGTGGTGCGTCCGGGCGAAAAAGTGCCGGTGGATGGAGTCATCCTCGAAGGGACCTCCACACTGGACGAATCGATGCTGACCGGCGAGAGTATCCCGGTGGACAAGCAGGTCGGCGACCCGGTCGTCGGCGC
>JBGSKE010000423.1:0-5529 GCA_041741355.1 Negativicutes bacterium
GATACCGACAATTTCGCCGGCAGCCAGCGAAAAATCGATCCCGCGTAAGGCTTGCACAGTTCCCGCGTAAGTACGGAAATGGACATGCAGATTTTTGACGATCAAAAGAGCAGATTGCAAAGAAATCGGGCCTCCCAGTAAACAAGATACGCCAAGGGTGTCGTCTCTAGCGGCGCATGCGCGGGTCCAGGGCATCCCGCAGACCGTCGCCGAGGAAGTTAAAGCCAAGCATTGTCAGGCTGATGGCCACTGCCGGCCAAAGTAGCTGGAACGGGTAGGAGCGCAGCGTTACCACACCTTCCGAAGCTAAGACGCCCCAACTGGCCATCGGGGCGGAAACACCAAGACCGATAAAACTGAGGAATGCCTCAATAAAAATCGCTTCGGGAATCGACAGGGTCAGTGTTACGATGATCGGCCCCAGGCTGTTGGGCAACAGGTGGCCGAAGATCAGCCGTTGCGGGCTGGCGCCAAGCACGCGGGCGGCCAGTACGAATTCGAGTTCTTTAAGGCCCAAGACTTGCGCTCGCACGATACGAGCCATCCGCAGCCAGTAAACCAGGCCGAGGGCAATGAAAACATTCAGCAAACCGGGTTTCAACACGACCATCAACAGGATGACATACAACAGCAGCGGGATGCCATATAAGATATCGACGATCCGCATCATCACGCTATCAATCCGACCGCCGAAATAACCGGAGATGCCACCGTAGATTACGCCAATCCCCAAGTTGATCAGGCTGGCAACCACCCCGATCGACAGACTGATCCGGGCGCCGTAACAAACGCGGGTGGCGAGGTCGCGCCCGAGATTGTCGGTGCCGAACCAATGCGCGGTTGACGGCGGCTGGTTGGCGTTGGCCAGTGTCTGATCCGAGTAGGAATAGGGAGAAAGCAGCGGGCCGAAAACCGCCAGGATGCTGATAAACAGGATAATCGATAAGCCGCCTAACGCCGCCCGATTTTTTTTCAGTCGCAGCCAGGCATCCTGACGAAAACCGAGATGCGGGCGAGTCTGTTTCTGCATCATGTCGGCAGTAGGTTTCAGTGGCGTAAAATCCATCAGTGTTGATCCTCCCCATCCATTTTGATCCGGGGATCAAGCCAGAGATAGGCAAGATCGACAAGGAAATTCATCACTACCAATAATGCGCTGTAAAAAACAGTAATGCCGAGAATAACCGTATAGTCCCGGTTGTAAATGCTGGTAACGAAATGCCGGCCCAGGCCGGGGATGGCAAAGATCGATTCAATGACGAAACTGCCAGTGAAAATGGCCGCAATCATCGGTCCTAGATAGGTTACGACCGGCAACAGGGCGTTCTTCAGCGCATGAAGCCAAAGGATTTTAAACGGTGCAATTCCTTTGGCCCTGGCGGTGCGAATGTAGTCCTGCGCCAGAACTTCCAACATGCTGGACCGGGTCAGGCGAGCGATGAAAGCAGTGGGCATGCCGGCCAGAGCCAGTGCCGGCAAAATGACGTATTCCGGTGAACCCCACATGGCGGCCGGCAACAGTTGCAACCAGAGCGCGAATATATAAATCAGCACGGTGGCCAGAATAAAGCTGGGCACAGAAATGCCGACAGTCGCCAGCAACATTACCAGATGATCCGGCCAGCGATTTTGGTAAAGAGCACCGGCCATGCCGGCAGGAATGCCGATCAGTACGGAAAAGGAAACCGCTATCAGGCCCAGTTCCGCCGACACAGGAAATCCTTCAGCGATAATTTCGTTTACGGTGCGCGATTCATACTTGAAAGAAGGGCCGAGGTCCCCTTTCAGCAAATTCGCCCAGTAATCGACGTACTGTTTGGGCAGGGGATCATTCAGACGGTAGCGGGCCTCGATGTTTTTCATCACGGCTTCCGGCAGGGCTTTTTCTGCGGTGAACGGGCCGCCGGGAATGGCATGCATCAGAACGAATGTTACGGTAATGATGACCCAGAGAACCAATACCATCGACAAGATTCGCCCAACAATCGATTTAAACACAGGACATCACTCCACATAGGCCTCCTTGAAATAAACATGTCCGAGCACGGAACGCTGATAGCCCTTCACATTGGGCTTGACCAAGGTTACCCGGGTATAAAAGTATAGCGGAGCGAGTACCGCATCGTCCATCAACAGACGTTCGGCCTCGTGCATCGCTTTCATGCGGATTTCTGGATTGACGGTCGATTTTGCCAGCCGGATGAGTGTGTCGTAGCGAGGGTTCTTGTACTGGGAATCATTGTTGCCGCTGCCGGTTTCAAACATATCAAGAAAAGTCATCGGGTCGGCATAATCGCCGATCCAGCCGTGACGGGCAATCTGATAAGCGCCTTTGCTGCGGGTGTTGATGAAGACTTTCCATTCCTGATTGGCAAGTCGAACGTCGACGCCAAGGTTTTTGCGCCACATTTCCTGCAGCGCTTCAGCAATAGCTTTGTGCACATCATGGGTGTTATAAATCAATTCAATGGCAGGCAGGCCTTTGCCATCGGGATAGCCGGCTTCCGCCAACAGTTTTTTCGCGGTTTCGATATTGCCGTCTTTGAAATAATCACCACCGACGCTGCGGAAATCGCTGTTGGGCGTGGCATCAGCCAGTCCAGGCGGCACCCAGGCCAGCGCCACCCGTTGCTCGCCTTTCACCACATTGGTGATGATCGACTGCCGATCAATCGCCAGGCTCAGCGCCTGACGCACTTTGACATTATCGAGCGGCGCCTTTTCCACGTTGAAGGAAAAGAAGTATGTACCGAGGTACGGTGAGATCTGTAGCCGCCCTTCTTTTTTCAGGCGGGGATATTCGGCTGGCGGCGCATTATCGCCCATATCGATCTGGTTATTGTCGAACATGGCAATTTCGGTGCTGCCGGATTCAGTCAGGATGAAATCAAGTTTCGGCATTTTCACTTTTGCCGCATCCCAATATTGATCGTTCTTGACGAGTTCAATCCGCGAATTGTGGACCCAGTTGGTGATTTTGAACGGACCGTTGCCGATCAGGGTCTTGGGTTCAGCTGCCCACTTTGGATTGGCTTCGACAATGCGGCGGGGAACCGGATACAAAGTGTGGAATGAAGTCAGCGATAAAAAATAGGCGGTAGGTTTTTCCAACACGACTTCCAATGTCCGGTCATCCAGGGCTTTGACCCCGACTTGATCAGCTGTGGTAAGCCCTTTATTATACGCTTCACCGTTTTTGACGTAGAATAACTGGTAGGCGTATTTGGCGCCAAACTCCGGCGACAAGGTGGTTTTCCAGGCATATTCAAAATCATAGGCTGTTACCGGATCGCCATTGGACCATTTTACGCCGGGACGCAGGAAAAACTTATAGCGCAATCCATCCGGGCTGATCTCCCAGCGTTCGGCCATTGCCGGCAAAGGCTTGTTTGTTGCATCAAGCGTTGTCAGGCCTTCGAACAGCTGGGCTTGCACAGTCGACTCCGGGATGCCGGTCGATTTGCGCGGATCTAGTGTTTCCGGCTCAGCACCGACAGAAAAGCGCAGATATTTGGGACCGGATTTACTGCCGCAACCGCTGGCGGCCAATGAAGCGAGCAGGAGCAGAAGAATAACCACCAGGGCGGTGACGCTACGGCTACGTGACACTGAAACCCCTCCAATCCGGTAATGATCATTAAACTGCTAGTTTATATGTTCTCAAGACTATTCGACCCGCCAACGAAAATTTCCTTTGCTGAATTTGGTTTCCCGCGGTAGGAATTTTTACATTGATGTCAAATAATACTAAGTAAGGTTAATTGCACGAACTTATTCTACGGGAGGATGTTAATTGTGGCAAACAAAGAACAAGGCGCCAAAAAGACAGACAAGAAGAAACCCAGTGATACCAAGGTGAAAAAAGAGAAAAAAACCTACGGCTGAAATTGTTTTGATGTGACCCGCGATTTCTTTGGTTAGTTTACGAGCAGAAGGGGGTTGTGACAAACCGCCTTCTGTTTGCTTTCAGGGTTAGGAATAGGAGTGTTAGGTATTAATAAGAAATTATTAAGTGTTGTGGCGGTTGTCTGCTGGCTAATTGTTAGCCTGGTTTCCGCGTCTGTTTGGGCGGCAGCGCCGACAGCTGCCCCAACAGCCGTGGCGATGAATGCGGCGGCGCCGGTTATTGGCAGTGAAACAGCGATTTTGATGGTGGCGGGAACCAAACAGATTCTGTTTGAAAAAGATTCGCACAAAATTATGTATCCGGCCAGTACCACCAAAATGATGACGTTGATTACCGCCCTCAAGCGGGGCAATCTAAATGACACGGTAGTTGTTGGTCCCGCCGCGGTTGACATCGAAGGATCCAGCATGGACCTGCGTTTGCTTGACCGACTGTCCCTGCGTGAGCTATTATTCGGTCTGATGCTGCCATCCGGCAACGACGCGGCCCATGCTGTAGCGGAGCACGTTGGCGGAGGTTCGTACAAAAAATTCATCGGCTGGATGAATGAAGACGCAGAAAAAATCGGCGCACTACGGACCCACTTCAGCAATCCGCATGGGTTGCCGGACCCAATCAATCATTTCACGACAGCTTACGACCTGGCGATGATCGCCGATGCCGGTTTTAAAATCCCCGGGTTTGAAAAAATTGTGTCGACTCCCTATCATACGATAGTATTTCAAAACCGCAAGGGGGTTCCGCTAGTAAACACCAATTCGCTATTGATGACTTATCCGGGTGCGAATGGCGTGAAAACTGGCGTTACACGAGCGGCCGGCCGTTGTTTGGTGGCATCAGCCCGTCGCAACGGGGTATTGTTGATCGCCGTCGTGCTCAATGGCGGCAATAATCGTTTCAAAGACTCGGCAGCCTTACTGGATTACGGCTTCCGTAAGTTGGCCAAATGAAAGATATGGAGTCGATATGAAACACGACGATTTAATCTTGATCCATGCGCCCAGTGTGTATGATTTCCGCAAGGAATCGATTTTGTATGGTCCAGTCAGTGACCTGGTTCCGTCGACACCGGTTTTTGAAATGTATCCGATTGGTTTCACGACCCTGGCCGAGTATCTCGAACGGGATGGGTTCCGGGTGCGGATCGTCAACCTGGCTGTCTTGATGATGAAAGACCGCGATTTTGATGCCGAAGTATTT
This sequence comes from Negativicutes bacterium, assembly GCA_041741355.1. Classification (GTDB taxonomy): domain Bacteria; phylum Bacillota; class Negativicutes; order UBA1444; family UBA1444; genus UBA1444. The sequence goes on from JBGSKE010000423.1 coordinate 5,108, forward strand.
TTGCGGCAACTCAAGCCGAAAGCTTTCGGCATCGATCTGCACTGGATGCCGCATGCACATGGCTCGTTGGCAGTAGCTGACCTGCTGAAAAAGCTGCACCCGGAGATTCCGGTCATCTTCGGTGGCTTTTCTTCCACTTATTTTCATGCCGAACTGGCGGCGCGCCCGGAAGTGGACTATGTACTGAGGGGCGACTCCACAGAAGAACCGATGCGATTACTGATGCGGCACATTGCTGCACCAGACGTTGACGCTGCTGCTCCGGGCAATATTCCCAACCTTACTTGGAAGGATCAAAGCGGCGCCGTTCAGGCCAATCCGTTGACCTACATCCCACAAAACCTGGACCATGTCCGACTGGATTATTCCCAGGTCGTCCGCTCCGTGGTGCGCAACCGTGATCTGAGCGGGGCCTTGCCGTT
>JBGSKE010000424.1:0-3723 GCA_041741355.1 Negativicutes bacterium
GAATCGGCCAGTGGCGACAGCGGCCCGCTTACCGACTGCTCGTGCCGGCGACATTGATCGGCCTGGCCGGTTTGCTTGGCAGTGGCTGGATTTTGTTGCAAAAAGCCGCCTGGGGCCCGACCGTCACCACCTATTCGTTCGAACTCCACCGCTGGCTGGCTTATCTTGCTGCGCCGGCGGTGTTTTTTCACATCTGGCTTGCCGGCGCCCGTCCGCTGGCCGAAATAGGCAATAGCTCAAGGCGCAAACTATTCGGCTGGCTTGCGCAGGGCGCTGCTGGCGCCTGGTTTGGTTCGCTCGCTTGGCGCTTCTGGAATGGCAGGCAGACTCAGGATATCAAAGGAACTGCCAATTGCGACGTGTTTTATCCTGCGCCGGAACCCGGCCCCAAATCCTCACCGCCGATCGGTGGCGGGCGGCAGGGGAAATTCGGCGAATACAGCATAGTAAACTTTTTGCCCTGCCTGCATCACAATACCTGGCGGTTTACGCTGGATGGACTGGTAGAACGTCCGGTAACTTTTCGCTGGGAGGATTTCGTTCGCTTGCCGCGCACGGTTCAGGTCAGCGACTTTCATTGCGTGGAAGGCTGGTCGGTCACCGATATCACCTATGAAGGGTTGAAACTGCCAGATTTGCTGAAAATATGCGGCATCCAACCGGAAGCGAAGTATGTCAAATTTTACTCTGCCGATGGACAGTATGCCGATGCGTTGTCGCTGGAACAGGCGCTGCACATGCCGGATGCGATGATTGCCCTGCTGATGGACGGTCAGCCGATCCCCCGCGTACTGGGCGGACCGGCCCGCCTGATTGTGCCGCAGATGTACGCTTACAAAGCCGTCAAGTGGGTCAATCGGATCGAACTGATCGACCAACCATACCTCGGTTATTGGGAATTCCATGGTTTCGAGACGGATGCCTGGGTAGGAATCTATTAAAAAGAAAGAGGTGCTAAACAATGCCGCGGTCAAAAGTAACGATTCCGTATCTGTTCGACAAGAAGGCGAAAAAAGAACCGATTACCATGCTGACCTGCTATGACTATCCGATGGCCCTGTTGGAAGAAAAAGCGGAGATCGATATCATCCTTTGCGGCGATTCGCTGGGGATGACGGTCTATGGCTACAACGGCACGCTACCTGTCACCATGGATATGATGATCGTACATGCCGCCGCCGTAACACGAGGCGCACCGACCGCCTTCGTTATCGGCGATATGCCGTTCCTGTCCTATCAGGTCTGCAAGGAAGAGGCGGTGCGAAACGCCGGCCGATTCATGCAGCAGGCCGGTACCGATGCCGTGAAGCTGGAAGGCGGCGCGGTCATGGCCGATACGGTGAAGGCGATTGTCAATGCCGGAATCCCAGTCATGGGGCATATCGGCCTGACGCCCCAGTCAATATCGGCGCTGGGCGGGTTCAAGGCGCAAGGTCGCAGCGCCGAGGCCGCCTATCGATTGATCAAGGATGCCGAAGCGTTGGAAGCGGCCGGGGCGTTTTCAATCTTGCTGGAAGCGATTCCGCCGGAAATATCGGCAATTATCACTGAAAAAGCGCGGATACCGATCATCTCGATTGGCGCCGGACTGCCCTGCGACGGTCAGTTGCTAATTGTGCACGACATGCTGGGCTTTTTCGACAGGTTCACTCCAAAGTTCGTGAAAAAATATGCGGACCTGAACGGGCAGATATTCCAAGCAATGCTGCAATATAAGGAGGAGGTTCACCAGCAGGCGTTCCCTGGCAAAGAACATACCTACGGGATGCCGGTCGAAGAAATGGAAAAATTACACAAAATGTTGTAAGGCGGCATAAATCGGCATAAAGTAAAAAGAAAAACGCATTTCACACGCTACCGACAGGCAGCGGCGAGATGCGTTTTTTTGTAAATTTGTTGAAGCCTACAATTTGCGTGGGGCGAACTACCCCGCGGTACTAATGTGTTTATTGAATTTCGAAGACTTTTGTCAACCGGGTCAACTCAAACAGGTCCTTGACCAGGCCTTTCAAATTTTTGATAATCACGCTGCCGCCGTTTTGCAGGGCGCGTTTTTGGATTGCCACCAGCGTGCCCAAGCCGGAACTGTCGATGTAATCGACATTGCCCAGATCGACCACGAAAGTTTTGTGGCCTTTTTCAATATAGCCAATCAGGCTTTCCCGGATCTGAGAAGCTTCTTCCACGTAGATACTGCCGGAAAGGTTGACGACTACATGATTATCCGTGACAGTAATCTCCTGAATCATTCAATATCCCCCTTAACAAAAAGTCGGTGAAGCGGATTACTTATATTGACTGTTTCGACGGTCATCGGCGTTTTCCTCTTTATCTTGCGGCAAAAATAAAATAAATAAAGCAGGAGTTTTTAAGCGCGTGAGTAATTCTTAATGCAGGATCATAGGCTGAAAGGAAGTGGCAAAATGGCGGAGCTAAACCGACTGCGCAATGCGGGTTTGATTTTGGAGGTAATTTTACTGGTCGGCATTGTCGCTGGTTGCGGCGGGACAAACCAGGAGCCAGCAAAAGCCAATCCGCCGGCAGCTTCGGCCTTGTCGACCAAACCGGTCGACTGGAAACCGGACGGGGTGATTGCCGACAATGAATATACCAAAATGCAGCAGTTTGGTGAACTGGCGGTTTATAGCCGTTTTGACGGCGATAAAGTCAGAATGGCGCTGAAAGCCAAAACGAATGGTTATCTGGCAATCGGGTTTGAGCCGTCAGCACGGATGAAAGACGCCGACATCATTCTTGGTTTTGTTAAAGACGGCAAAGCGACCGTTGCCGATATGTTCAGTACCGGTCCGACCGGGCCGCATCCGCCCGATGAGCAGCAAGGCGGTAAAAATGATGTCACCGTGTTCGGCGGCAGCAACAAAGACGGAGTAACAATCATCGAATTTGAACGCAAACTCGATACCGGCGATTCGCGGGACAAAGTGATCAAAAGTGGCGACAACAAGATTATTTGGGCGATCAGCGAAGAGGCTGCTTTTTCCGGCAAACACGCGAAACGTGGCGACGGTGTGCTGAAATTGTAGCAGGATCGGACTGCAACGCAACTGACATATCGCTAAGCATTGCAATGACTGGAGGGCTTGGCCGTTTTTACGGCCAGGTCTTTTTTTGCGCTATTTGCTTTTTTTATGGGTTGCCATAAAAAGACGGTATTATTCGAATTTGTCTGTATATTGTAATATTGGGTTCGAGAACTGCTGTTCACGAGTTAGAGTACGCAGCCCGGAAGAGCAGCCCGAGAGAAAAAGGGGGAAAAGAAGTGTTAGCAATCATTGGTTTTCTTATGGTCGTCGTCATTATTTATTGTCTGATGGAATCAAAAGCCACCCCGGCGCCGATTTTCGTAGTGACACCGATTGTGGCGGCAATTGCGGCAGGTTTTACATTTCCGCAAATTTCGGCTTTTATCAAATCGGGTGTAACGATCACTATGCCGATTGCGGTATTGTTTATTTTTTCCATCATCTATTTTTCGGTCATGTCCGATGTAGGTTTGTTTGATCCGTTTGTGAACTTTCTGGTTAAAAAAGCCGGCAATAATGTGGTGGCGATAACCGTGACCACGGCGTTGGTGGCGACTATCGCCCATTTGGACGGCGCACTTGCTTCGACATTGTTGGTCACTGTCCCGGCGATGTTGCCGCTCTACAAAAGACTCAATATCAGGCCGCTGGTTCTGCTTGTGATCATCGGCGCGGCGAT
>JBGSKE010000425.1:0-4722 GCA_041741355.1 Negativicutes bacterium
GGTGGCGTCGCCGCAGGAAGCGGCAGCCATCAGGCAATGCTGCGGCCCCGACTTTTTGATTGTAACACCGGGGATTCGCCCCCTGTATGGCGATAAAGGCGACCAGAGTCGAACCGCAACACCAGCGGATGCGCTGCGGGATGGAGCTGACTATTTGGTAGTCGGCAGACCGGTGTTGGCAGCAGCCGATCCCCGCATGGCTGCGATTGAAATTGTGAAAGAGATGGAGGGTTGAACAATGACCGAAACACAAGTAAAAGAGCTGTTGGTTAAGCATGGCGCATTGCTGGAAGGTCATTTTTTACTGACCTCTGGTTTGCATAGCGGCCACTATGTAGAAAAATTCCAGGTACTGCAGTATCCGAAGGCTACCGAGGAACTTTGCGCCGGTTTCGCCGAAAAATTCAAAAACGAAAAGATCGATGTAGTGATTGGGCCGGTAACCGGCGGGATTATCCTGGCGCATGAAACCGCCAAGCATTTTGGCACCCGGGCGATTTTCGCCGAACGGGATAACGGTAAGATGGCGATTAAACGAGGCTTTGAGATCAAACCGGGGGAACGGGTTTTGGTCGTGGAAGACATTGTCACGACAGGCGGTTCGGTGATGGAAGTGATCGAAGTTGTCAAAGAATTGGGCGGCGTGATTGCCGGTGTTGCCATCTTAGTTGACCGCAGCGGCGGAACCGTCGATTTCGGCGCGCCGGCCAAAGCGATGCTGACGCTGAATATCCAGAACTATACAGCGGAAGACTGTCCTTACTGCAAGCAGGGGTTGCCGCTGGTCAAGCGGGGTAGCCGAAAAATATAACGTAACCGCAAAATAAATGAAACCGTAATGGGTTAAAGGGATGGAGAAAAAATGAAAAGAACCGATTTAAGAAATGTTGCGATTATCGCCCACGTTGACCATGGCAAAACGACGCTGGTCGATGCCATGTTGAAACAAAGCGGCGTATTCCGCGCCAACGAAAATGTACCGATCTGCGTCATGGATTCCAATGATCTGGAGCGCGAACGCGGGATCACGATTTTGGCCAAAAACACGGCAGTCCTGTATCACGACATCAAGATCAACATCGTCGATACACCGGGCCATGCCGATTTTGGCGGTGAAGTGGAACGCGTGCTGAACATGGTCGACGGCGTGTTGCTGCTGGTGGATGCATTCGAGGGGCCGATGCCGCAGACCAAGTATGTATTGCGCAAGGCGCTGGAACAAAAGCTGAAACCGATCGTGGTCATCAACAAGATCGACCGGCAAGATGAGCGCGCCGAAGAAGTTGTCGATGAAGTATTGGATCTGTTCATCGAACTGGGGGCCACCGAAGAACAACTCGATTTTCCGGTAGTTTTTGCGGCGGCTCGCGCCGGGATTGCGAAATTGAATATGTCGGATGAAAGCGATAGCCTGGAACCTTTGTTTGCAACGCTGGTGCAGGAGATCCCGATGCCGGAAGGCGAAGAAAATGCGCCGCTGCAGATCATGGTGACAACCATCGACCACGATGAGTATGTCGGACGTATTGGTATCGGACGGGTTGTCCGGGGTACGGTCAAGGCGGGACAAACGGTTTCCGTATTGCATCGCGACGCTGAAAGCAAGCAGAAGATTAACCTGCTCTATGTCTACGACGGCCTGAAACGCAAAGAGGTTGCGTCGGCTATGATCGGCGATATCATCGCGATCACCGGACTGGATGAGTTTACGATCGGCGATACGCTGGCCGATCCGGAAAATCCGGAAACGTTGCCGACGATGAATATCGATGAACCAACCTTGTCGATGATGTTCATGGTCAACAACGGTCCTTTTGCCGGCAAGGAAGGGCAGTATGTCACTTCGCGCCATTTGCGGGATCGTTTGATGAAGGAAAAGGAATCAAACGTCAGTCTGCGGATTCGCGAAACCGACAGCCCGGACACTTTTGATGTCTGTGGACGCGGCGAACTCCATCTGGCGGTTCTGATTGAAACGATGCGGCGCGAAGGCTATGAGTTTTGTGTAGGCAAGCCGCAGGTCATTTATAAGGAAATCAAGGGGAAAAGATGCGAACCGCTGGAATTCCTCACCGTCGACGTGCCGGCGGAGTTTATGGGCGCGGTTATGGATCAATTGGGAACCCAACGGGCAGAAATGGTCAATATGGTCGAACTGGCGGGTTATCTGCGGCTGGAATTTGTTGTGCCGGCACGCAGCCTAATTGGATTCCGCTCACAATTTTTGACCAACACCAAAGGAAACGGCATCATGCACCATGTTTTCCATGGCTATGCGCCCTACAAAGGCGATATTCCCGGACGGACCAGGGGAGCTTTGGTTGCCTTTGAAACAGGGGAAACCAGCGCCTACGGAATTTTCAACATTCAGGACCGCGGCGTGATGTTCATCGTGCCGGGCCAAAAAGTATACGCCGGCATGATTGTGGGCGAAAACACCCGCGAACTGGACATGGATATCAATCCCTGCAAGAAGAAGCAGATGACCAATACGCGCTCAAGCTCGGCTGATGAAGCGCTACGTTTGATTACCCCCCGGATCATGAGTCTGGAGCAGTGCCTGGAACACATCAACGATGATGAACTGGTAGAAGTCACACCGCAAAATCTGCGATTACGCAAAGCGATTCTGGACCGGGTCCTGCGTGGCCGGCTACGCAAAAACGCCGCCAACGCCAACCAATAGATTGGCAGGTTGCTTATGCAGGAATCGGGAAAGCAATTGTAGAATTCTCTATTGCGAGGCAACGCAAGAATAGATTCTCTTAACTCGCGCGATCGTTTGAGCGGAACGGAGGCAATGATATGAATTGGTTGGGACTCGTAAAATTGCGAAACCTGCTGATATTCTTCTGGGTAGCCATGTTCGCGTTGGGTTTTGTTTTCTGTTCGATTGTGCTGCCGCAGCAAATTGTGTTAGCTGCTGTCGCCAACGACGGGACCGATGATGAAGTAAGACCGCCGGTGGAAGACCCGTCGCCACCGACGCAACCGCCGAAACCACCGCTAACCGTTAAACCGCCAGTGGCGCCCGCACCACCGCAGGCAAGCGGTCCGGCTCTGTCGATCACTGATGTTCGGGTGCGCAACGAAGACAAGGAAGGCAACGGCCTCAGTGAGTACAAGATCAGCTTTGATTTTGACGAAACCCGCTGGATTTCCTATTACGTCAGGCTGGTCAACAATAGCGACGAACGGTTGCGCGGCAAGCTGGGAATTCGTTATATCCAGCCCGATGGCAAAATGAAGCGGAATTCCAAAAGTCCGCCGAACTATACGTTCGAGCAGGATATTGATGTGCTGGATAGCATTGAGCGGACAGGCGGCTGGGGCAAGGCCGCCGGTGGAACATTTGAACCGGGGCGGCATCGGGTCGAGTTTTGGTGGGACGGTAAACGGATTCATCAATTGACTTTTGCCGTCAGTGAACCGGATAATTCACTGAAGATCACCAGCATTCGGTTGCGCAATGAAAGCAAGGATAGCACACCGCTCAGCGATTTTGGCCGTTCTTTTGCGCGAGACGAAATCCAGTACATCACGTTTCATTTGAAGTTGGAAAACACGACGTCATTGCTGCAAAAAGGCAAAATCGGCGTTAAGTTCTTCGGTCCCGACGGCGCGCTGTTGCGTAGTGGCAAGAGCCCCGCAGGGGTGACAATGGTCCAGTCCGTCAGCGTCCAGGATACGGCGATCATCAATAATGGCTGGGGCAATAGCGCCGGCAATTATTTCTCGCCAGGCCGGCATCGCATTGAATTCTGGTGGAATGACAAACGGATCGGCCAGACTTATTTTGATGTGAACTGACAGGGGATTCTCCTTTTACGGCAGACGCAATGAGGCGTCGGCAACCGAAAGGTTCCGGCGCTATTTTTTGTCTATTTTTATTGGATAACTATACAATACAGAAGAATAAAATGTTGCTGAAAAATCGGCAAATCTGCTATAATAAGCGAGTCGACGCCTACAACCAGGCTGTCCGCAAAGATAGGGAGGCACGGAAACCATGTTTCAAGAAATTGTACAGCAGGTAGTGAACGGCTTGGTGCTTGGCAGCACCTATGCGTTGATTGCCTTGGGTCTGACGATGATTTATGGGATACTGGGAATCGTCAACTGGGCGCACAGCGAACTATATATGCTGGGAGCTTTTGTCGGCGTATACTTGGTCGTTCATCTGCACTTGCCGTTTTTGCTTGGCCTGGTGCTGGCCATGCTGATCATGGCCTTGTTCGGTATGGCGATGGATTTGCTGGTGTTCCGACCGCTACGTTCGGCGCCGGAAATGAACATGATCATCGGTACTTTGGGTATTTCGATTTTTTTGGTGCAGGCGGCCGTCATCTTATTTAGTCCCAATCCGGTACGATTTCCTACGGAATTTTCCGATTCTTATCTGTCCTTTATGGGGATTTCGATTACACTGCAACGATTGATGGTGTTTTGCGTCACTCTCGTGCTGATTGCGCTGCTCAACTACATTATCAAATACACGACCGTCGGTAAAGCGATGCGGGCCTGTGAACAGAACTGCGATGCCGCCAAACTAATGGGGATCGATATCAACCGAATTTCACTGATTACCTGCGCGATCGGCGCTGCCCTGGCCGCAGCGGCCGGTACGCTGGTCGGGCCGATCTTTCTGGTATCGCCGCAAATGGGCCTGGCTACCATCTCCAAGGTTTTCGCCGTCGTAATCCTCGGCGGCATGGGCAATGT
>JBGSKE010000426.1:0-3873 GCA_041741355.1 Negativicutes bacterium
GCAACGCGTTTTGCTTGGCTTGCTCAGGGATTTGCGCCGCCTTTACCGCCGGCGGGGTGGGTTTGTCGCTGCCGCCGCAGCCACTGACCAGGACTGCACAGCTGAGGAGCACGAGGACACCCAAAGCAACCGATTTTTTCAAGATGAATTTCCCCCTTTAAAATTAACGGCAATCCAGATCGACCGACTAGTTCGGCTTACGAGGCGTCGCCGCGAAGCGCCCGGTCCAACAGCCCCAGGGCTTCCGCCGCCGGCAGCGGCCGGCTGAACACATAGCCCTGGATACAGTCACAGTCGAATTCGTGCAGTTTTTGCAGCTGCGCCTCGCTTTCCACCCCTTCGGCGACGACCGACAGGTTCAGCGTATGCGCCATGTCAATGATATAGCCGACTAGGTCGGCCTGGATACGGTCTTCCAGAATGTCATCAATAAACGATTTGTCGACTTTTAGCGATCCTACCGGCAAACGTCGCAGGTAGGTCAGCGAGGAATACCCCGTGCCAAAGTCGTCCATCGCGATCCTGATCCCCAGTTCTTTGAGCGCCATCAGCTTTTTTATGCTGTCATCCAGCGATTCAATCAGTACGTTCTCGGTGATTTCGATCTCCAGTTGTTGCGGCCGGATGCCCGATTCATCAATCGCGCCGCGCACCATGTCGATGAAGTTGCTATCCGACAGTTGACGCGGTGAGATATTGACGGCGACGCAGATGTCGCTGTGCCCTTTCTCCGTCAATTTTTGCGCGAACCGGCAGGCTTCAATGATCACCCAGTAGCCGACCGAAATGATCACGCCGCTTTGTTCGGCATAAGGAATGAACCGGCCCGGCGGCACAAAACCATGCTCGGGACTGTTCCAGCGCAGCAGCGCTTCAAAGCCGACGATTATTTTATCCGGCAAGCTCACAAGCGGCTGAAAATGCAGCAGCAACTCCTCGCGCTCCAGGGCTCGCCGGAGGCTATTGGTCAGGGTCATTTTTTCAAACGCTTCGGTTTGCAGCGCCGGCTCATAAAACGTCCAGCAGTTTCGTCCGTTTCGTTTGGCCGCATACATCGCGCTGTCGGCATTTTTCAAAATATCATCCGGCGTATCGCCGTCTTTGGGATACAGCGTAATCCCGATGCTGGCCGACATGTGAATCCATTGACCGGATATTTCATAGTCGTGGCAGAGGTGCTGCAACAGCCGCTCCGCCAGGATGCTGATCGCCAGCTGGTCGGCGTTTCCCGGCAAACCGATGACAAATTCGTCGCCGCCAATCCGGGCAATGAATCCCGCCTCGCCTACCGCTTCCGAAATGTGCCTGGCCGCAGTGACGATCACTTCGTCGCCCAGCGAGTGCCCGAACGTGTCATTGATGGTTTTCAGGTCGTCCATGTCGATGAAGAACAGAGCACCCTGCGCATTGTTTGTACGGACCTGTTGCATTTCCGCATCCAGCCAGCGACTCAGGCTGACCCGGTTGGCCAGCCCGGTCAAGACATCTTTGTAGGCCAGTGTGCGGGCTTCATCGTGACTGAGCGCATTTTTCACTGCGATCGCCGCGATCCCGGCCAGATGCTCTACCGCCGCCAGTTTGTCATCATCCAGCGACACCGGCTCGCCAAAAGCCGTCAGGCCGATCAGGCCGATCAGTTTGTCATTGATTTTGAGCGGCGCCTGCAGCGCCACCGTAATGGGTTCCTGCTCCGGCGTATTGATCCGCTGGGGCCAGTTGGCATAATCACGCACCACATACATCGCGCCCGTGCGAATGACTTCCTCGTATATGCCGCCCACAATATCCATTTTTTGCCCAACCTGCTGGACATAAAAACCGTAGCCGGCGCGCAGCGATCCCAGCAACCGGTTTCGTTCAAACAAATGGATGAATCCATGCGGGATGCCGGTCAACGCAACGGCTTTGTCGAGAATCCCCTGCAAGACGATACTCAGGTCCAACTCGCCGAGCAACGCTTTGGTCGTATCAGCCAAGCCTTGCAGCAATTCATTTTTTCGCACGACCTGGGCCTGTACCTCGGCCCGTTCCAACACAGCCGCCGCCAGGTCGCCGTATTGCTTTAAAACGTCAATGTCTTCCTGCCGGATCGGATGGAGTTCATCCAGCCAATGCGCGGTCAAAATGCCGATAAAGTGGTCGCCGTGCTTGAGCGGGACGGTGATCAGGCTAGCCAGCCTGTCTAGTTGCGGGTCATTAATTTTGTTGGCATAGTTGCGATAATCAAGAATACTGATTGCCTCGCCGGTCTCCACGACATGCCTGATCGATCCCAGATCAGCCGGTCGTGGATTGATCGCCGTATAATCGAACGGGCCGATCACCGGATCGAGCCAGAAGGTATTGTTGTCCGGATTATAGAGGCCAATGCAGCCGGCAGGCGCTTTGACCAGTTGCATCGCATCGCGCAGAATCGCTTCCAGGCCGGGCGCCGCTTCCTCGATTGGCCGCGTCAGCAGTCTTGTGGCCGAGCGGTACTGACTTTCGCGCAGCAGCAGTTCACGCTCTTTTTCCTGACGGAGTGCAATTTCATCGCTCAAATTTTGATTGGCGTACTGCAGTTCTTCGTTCATCGCGTTCATTTCTTCATTCATCGCCGTCAGTTCTTGATTGGCGGCAACCACTTCGCCGGTCCGGGCTTCAACCGCCTGCTCCAGCGTGTTTTTGCGCTGCCGCAGTTCTTCCTCGGAGCGGGCCAGCGCTTCCAGCGCCAATTTGCGCTCGCTGACGTCAATGCCGATCCCGGCGACATGCGGTTTGTCCTGAATCATCAGTTTTACCGATGTCAGGAAGACCGTAAAATGAGAGCCATCCTTGCGATAAAACTCAGCTTCTGAGGCGGATCTGCCTTCTTGCAGCGTTTTCTCAAGCCGCCGGCGAATCAGTTCTATATCTTCGCCGCGGAAATACTCCAGGCAATTCCGCCGACCGATTTCTTCATCCGAATAGCCGGTGATTTCGACCAACTTGTGGTTCCAGCGCACAGCGTTTCCCTGCTCGTCAAGCAAATAGATAATGCCGGGAATGCTGTCAAACACTGCGTCTGTCAGCGCCTTCTCCCGGTGGTACTGTGAGAACAGCGTCGCATTGGACAAAGCAACCGAGGCCAGCAGGGAAAACTGCTCGAAAGCGGCAATGTCAGCCGGACTTAACGGATAGACCGCATCATTCCAGGAGAGTTGGATTATGCCAATGAGTTCGTCGGCCATTCGCAGCGGCGCCGAAATCAGGGTGGTCAGGCGCGCCAGGCGCGGGTCCTTTATCCTGCCGGGCCAAGTCCAGTAGTCTTCGACCACAAACACTTTGCCGGTTCGCCACACCTCGCCGATCGCGCCCTGGTCGGATTCCATCTGCAAACCTTCGCTTTTTGCATACAAACCAATGCCGTGGCGCACGCGGAGCAGCAATGGCTCGGTCTCATCCCGCAATACGATAGCCCCATCCGGAGCATCAAAAGCTTCCGCCGCCTGCCGAAGAAACTCCGGCAACGCTTGCGGCGAATTAATTTGCTCCAGCAGCCGAACGGCAATCATTTGGATCTGGTCCTGATTACACGGCACAGCGAAGACTCCTTCTGCTTTGATTATGCTTGTTGATTCGCGAAGTCTCCACGATTTTCCTGCCAGTATCGCGCAAGCGTGCGGCGTCGGTGCGGATTTTTCTTTTTGTTTGAAAACCAAAGGCATTTCCAAGAATCAGTTTCGATACTCTTTAATAGAGATGCTCTGTCCGGCATAACCAGACAAAGCCAAAATGAAAGGGGTGTTTCAAAATGAGTGTTTCGGCGATTTCCCAAGCCACATCGACTCCGGTAACCCAGTCCAGCCAATCAACCAGCCAGAGCGAGCTGAAGACGTTGGAAAAACAGAAAGA
>JBGSKE010000427.1:0-15337 GCA_041741355.1 Negativicutes bacterium
GCCCGAAAACTCCGTAGCCAGCCAGACATCAACGATCATGGCAGCCAGGCCAGGACCAATCACCCGTTCACCCAGCGTCAGAATATTGGCATCATTATGTTCGCGTGACATCTGGGCCGAAAAAACATCATGGCAATTCGCCGCCCGAATGCCTTCTACCTTATTTGCCGCAATCGCAACGCCGACACCGGTGCCGCAAAACAGCAGTCCGCGTTGATAGTCGCCTCGGGCCACCGCTTCCGCGACAGCAAAAGCCACATCCGGATAATCGACCGACGCACTGCTATGCACGCCAAAATCGAAAAACTCAATCCCGCATTGCTGCAGATGTTCCTGTATCTTTTGTTTAAGAGCAAATCCCCCGTGATCACTACCGATTGCCAGCATCATCATTTCATCCCTTCTGCCAAATATCAGGCTTGTTTTCGCCACTCCGACCGTTTTTTCCTGCAAGATCTAAAATTTTGTTGCGGGAGGCATCCAGCAACTCCGCCAACTGATCAGCACAAGTTTGGTATGCCTGAACAGCGCCGCCGAACGGGTCGGCAACATCGGCGTCAAGACCGGCATATTCAGCCAGTGCGAAAATTTTGTTACGAGCGCCGGGGGCGATGCACAAGAGCGATTCCTTGTGGGATCGGGTCATCGCCAGCACCAAATCGTTCGCATGGATCTGCCCGCTGTCAATTTGCCTGGCGCGGTGCGCTGCAAGCGCCAACCCTTGCCGGGCCATCACTTCAACCGCTGCCGCCGAAGCGGCTTGGCCGGTCCAGGCGGCGATGCCGGCGGAACTCACTTCAAACGCATCGGCAACGCCCCACGCCTTCAGGCATTCTTGCAACAGCGCAGCCGCCATGGGGCTGCGGCAGGTGTTGCCGGTACAGACCAATAAAATTCTCACCATACCTGTTACACCTCCCCTTCCGAACTGGCAGCTTTGTAGAGACGATTCATCAGCGCCCGACCAATCCCCAGCTCTGGAACGCCTTCGGCAAAAATGACATCGACCGGATGCGTGTCGAACCATCGCAACGACTGATATAAGGCCGTAGCAGCCTCTGCCGGATTTTCGCGTGATCCGTGAATTACTACCTCAACTGCATCCGGTAACAACGCAGCCACTTCGAGCGAAACAATCGCGCCGACTTTTTGACCAGCTCGCTGCGCTTCATGCAAGCGCGCCAACAGACCCCTCCCGCCCTGAATCGCATCATGGCTAAACAAAACCAGCGGCGCTACCGGCGCATAGTGCCGATATTTCATCCCCGGCGCTCGCGGAACCGACGCCGCACCAATATCTGTCGCATCAGCGACCTGCACCCGCCCCAAGCATTGCTCCAACATTTCCAGCGTCACTGCCCCTGGACGCAAAATCGTCGGAATTGCTGTCGTGCAGTCAAGCACGGTCGATTCCAGCCCCACGTCACAGGGCCCTCCGTCCAAGACCATTTCGATCCGGCCAGCCATATCAGCCAGTACCGCTGCGGCCGTTGTCGGACTGGGCCGGCCCGACAAATTGGCGCTCGGCGCAGCAATTGGAACTCCGGCAACTCGGATTAACGCGCGCGCTGCAGCTAGCGACGGCAAACGGACTGCTACCGAATCCAGGCCGGCAGTCACAATATCCGGAACACAACTGGCCCGAGGCAACACCACGGTTAACGGGCCGGGCCAAAACCGGTCGAGCACCGGCGCAAGCCAGGCCGGCGATTCTCGTACCAATGCAGCCAATTCGTCGCGCTCGGCAATGTGCAGAATCAAAGGATTGTCCGCCGGACGCCCTTTGGCGGCAAAAATCCGCTGCACTGCCAGAGGATCTAATCCATTAGCACCCAGACCGTAAACCGTTTCGGTGGGGAACGCCACTAACCCGCCCTGCCGAATGATTGCCGCCGCCGGTTCAATTTGCACCAGATCCGGGTTGTCCTGATCAATCTGTATATACTGCGTCTTCATGCTTCAACTGCCTTTGCCGTTGCCGGCCGCAACACCACAACTCGCTCGATACCGGCATAATCGGGAATAATCCGTTCGGTCAGCCAGCCTGCCTGAACCGCCAGCTCAGCTACGAGCGTCGCCTGTCCTGCGCCAACCTCAACAGCCATAAACCCATCCGGCTTGAGGCGCGCAAGACCGCCGTCAACCAAACGGCGATAAAAACCCAGCCCGTCTTTGCCGCCGCAGAGAGCCAACTCTGGTTCCTGCAACACCTCCGGCGCCAGGGTGGACATTTCTTCCACGGTTATGTAAGGAGGGTTCGATAAAATCGCATCAAATAATACTGCCTCGCTGGGAAATAAATCAGCCTGGCAAAATGTCGCTTGGCCGGGCGTTAGCAACCGCTCGGCGTTCGCGCCGGCAATTTCCAGCGCCGCAACCGAAATATCGACCCCCATGCCCCGGCAGCCTGGTGTTCGCGCCAGTGTACCAATCAGCACCGCCCCGCTGCCAACACCCACATCGAGAATCAAGCCGTCTGCCAGTCCTGCCAGCTTTGCCGCCGCCGCTTCAACCAAAACTTCCGTATCCGGCCGAGGAATCAATACGGCGGGCGAAACATGAAATTCAAGGCCCATGAATTCTTTACGCCCCGTGATATACGCTACCGGAGTCCTGGCTGCACGCCGCTTGACCATGTCGCGATACGCTGCCAGTTCCTCCTGCTGCATGGGTTGATCAAAATGAACGTACAAATAGAGCCGGTCCTGACCCAGCAAAAAGGAAAGCAGTACATCCGCATCAAGACGGGGATTGTCGACCCCCTTGTCACGGAAATACTGCGTAGTCCATTGCAGAAGGCTGCCGATTGTCCACGGTTCGTTCATATTATTCCGCCTGTTTCAGACGCTCCGACTGGTCGACTGCCGTCAGGGCATCGATCAGTTCCGTCAAATCGCCATTCATAATAAAATCCAGTTTGTGCAGCGTTAAACCAATCCGATGATCGGTCATCCGGCCCTGGGGAAAATTATAGGTGCGAATTCGCTCGCTGCGGTCGCCGGTCCCCACCTGACTCTTGCGGTTCTGGGCCGTCTCCGACCGTTGCGTTTCGATTGCTGCTTCCAGCAGCTTTGCTCGCAACATCCGCATCGCCTGATCTTTATTTTTGAACTGGGATTTTTCATCCTGGCACTGAACGACCAGCCCGGTCGGTAAATGGGTGATGCGAATCGCCGAGTCGGTCTTGTTGATATGCTGACCGCCGGCGCCGCTGGCTCGGTAGGTATCAATCCGCAGATCATTGGCGCTGATCTGCACATCGTCAACGTCTTCGGCTTCCGGCAATACAGCCACCGTCACGGTGGATGTGTGAATCCGGCCTGACGACTCGGTGTCCGGCACTCGCTGCACCCGGTGCACGCCGCTTTCAAACTTCAGGCGCGAGTAAGCGCCGGTTCCGGCTATACTAAAGACAACTTCCTTGAATCCGCCAAGATCGGTCGGATTGGAATCCATCATTTCGACCCGCCAGCCCTGGGCTTCGGCGTAACGCGAATACATCCGGAACAGGGCGCCGGCAAACAACGCCGCTTCTTCGCCGCCGGCGCCGCCGCGGATCTCCATGATCACGTCCTTGTCATCATTGGGGTCCTGAGGCAGCAGTAAAATCCGCAGTTCCGCCTCCAGACGTTCTTTTTCGGCTTTGGTATCGTCCAGCTCGGTCTGGGCCATTTGCCTCATATCATCATCCAGTTTTTCGCTAAGCAGTTCCAACGTCTCGTTGATTGTGCGCACACAGGCTTTGTACTCGCGAAATCGCTCAATAATCCGAGTCAGCTTGGCGTGCGTCCGCGAATTTTTCTGCCAAGTCGCCATGTCTTTCATGGCATCCGGATCACTGATCAGTCGTTCCAGATGAACGTATCTATCTTCAAGTGCTTGCAGCTTCTCGAGCAAGGTCTTCCCCCTCTTTCGGCATTTCTTCTACCGGCCTGACCGCCTCCAGGGCGCGAACCGCCACTTCGATCTGATCGTCGCTCGGCTCCCGTGTCGTCATGTATTGCAGCCACAGGCCCGGTTTCATGCACATAGCCACAAACGGATTGTCGCAGCTGCCGGCAAAACGGATGATTTCATAGGAAATCCCCGCCACCAGCGGCAGCAAAATTACCCGGGAAAGAATCCGCAGCCACAGGTCTGGCCAACCGAGAAAAGCAAACATGAAAATGCTGACCACCATGACAATCAGCAGAAAATTGGTGCCGCAACGCGGATGCAGCCGGCTGTATTTTCGGATGGATTCAATTTCGAGCGGAATCCCCGCTTCGTAAGCATAAATTGTTTTGTGCTCAGCACCGTGGTATTGGAATACCCGCCGGATATCCGACAGCGACGAAATCACGCCCACATAAGCGAAAAAAATCGTCAACCGCAATACTCCTTCAAACAGGTTGAGCAAGTAAGCTTCACTCACAATACTCTGAATGAATTTGGTGGCATAGGTCGGCAACACAACAAACAACAGCACGGCCAACCCAAACGCGGCCAGCATCGTCAGCGCAATTTCTTTGCTGGAAAGTTCTTCGCCTTCTTCACCGGCAGCCTGCGCCGAGAAGGAAAGCGCCCGTATCCCATAGACCAGAGCTTCGCCCAGAGCAATCACGCCACGCAGCAGGGGCTTTTTGAGCAGCGGAAACCGATCACCCAGCGAATGGACCGGCTCGACGCGAACCGCAATATTGCCGGACGGCTCGCGAACGGCCGTGGCAATGCTGGTCGGTCCCTTCATCATTACGCCCTCAATGACGGCTTGTCCGCCGATCATCGGTTTTTTCTTCAAATATAACAACTCCCGGATATGAATACTGCAGAGCATCTCTGCTCTGCAGTCTCGTCAGCTCTGTGTTCCGTAACGCTTATTGAAGGTTTCGACCCGGCCCTTTGCAGCAGCCTGCCGTTGCTGTCCAGTGTAGAAGGGATGACATTTCGAGCAGACATCAACCTTCAGTTCTTTTTTTACCGATCCGGTCAGGAAAGTGTTGCCACAGGCACACGACACTTTGATCTCGTCATACTTGGGATGGATTTTTTCTTTCATTATTGCTTGCACCTCACTTTTCATGGACGCTCTATTTTCGTCATGCGTAGGTTATTATAACACAGGGTCCCGGACCACGCAACACTCCGCTAGAGCAAAATAAATCTATCTGCGGAAATGGCTGAAGCTGCCGAATTGCAGTTTGGGCAGGGACTCCTGCAGTTGCCGGACCATTGCCGGGATGCCCAACCCTGCCGCCGAAAAATCGGGCAGAGCGGCCCGTAGTTCATCGGGGTCCATGTTAAGATTGCGCAGCTGAATCATGTCCACGCCGGTATCCTGAAGAAATTCACGCCAAGCGGCGATTTCCGCCAGCGAATCATTCACGCCGGGGAACAGCAGCATATTGATCGAAACGTGACGCTGCTGCTGCTTTGCGTAACGAATCGATGCCCGGACATCCGCCAGAGTATAGGCCGAACGATAATAGGCCTGATGGGTTTCTTCCCGCGCGCTGATCAGGCTGACCCGCAGACTATCGATGCCAGCGTCGACGATCTGGCGGATCCCTTCAGTATAACCGGCATTAGTGTTTATGTTGATGCTCCCTTGTCCGGTTTGACGGCGAACTTCGCCAATCGCCACTGCAATCGTTTCGGCGGCCAGTGACGGTTCGCCTTCACAGCCCTGGCCGAAACTGATAATCGCCTCCGGCGCCGTAGCCAAATGATAAACGGCCACCGCCGACACTTCCGCCACCGTGGGACTGAACGTAATCCGGCTCTGCGGCGATGGGCAGCATTCCGATGGTTGCAGGGAAATGCAGCCGAGACAATTGGCATTGCAGACCGGTGAGGTCGGAATGCCAGCCTCCCAGCGATGATAAAACAGATTTTGCGCCGTACAGCAGTGCCACTCAGTAGAACAGTGAGCCAGATGCTCGACTAGGCGGTTTTCCGGCAACGCTTTGCGCACTGATGCAATCCGGCGGCGTAAATCTTTTCCATTATAGAGGGCCGGGTCCCACTTGTCGGTCTCGTCGCTGCGCATCGCCGCCACCCATAGTTTGCCGCGACTCCAGGCGACGGCAGTATAGCCGAACAGTGGCAAAACCGGCGCACCGGCCTGTTTTGCATAGGCAGGCAGCAGCAACCGCGTATAGCCTACCGGCAATGTGGCCGCTACGGCAAATTTATTGCGGCCAAGCGTTTTTATCGTTCCCTGTTTGAACCCTACCGCAGTTCTGTCCGGCAAAAACATCAGCTCACTGCTGTCCGGCAACGGAATCAGATCGGTTTTTTCACAAGCGCGCGCTACGCCGCCACTTACGCCAACCGCGCCCCAATCCGGCGCGTCAAAGATTTCACCGCGTTCATCGGCAAACAATCCGGTCAGCATCTTTATTCCCCCTGCCGGTTGAACCGATTCATCGCTGGCCCCGCGCCTTCGCTGAGAATCGCTTCCACCGCATCAGCGGCAGTAATAATCGTTTTTTTGATCTCCGGCAGTTCTTCCGAACTGAACCGCCCCAATACATAGTCGGCGGTATCCCATTCAGCCGGCGGCCGGCTGATGCCAAACTTAATCCGGATAAACTCATCCGTTCCCAACTGCCCGAGCATCGAGTCAATCCCTTTATGCCCGCCGGCGCCGCCCCGTTCGCGAATCCGCAGCCGCCCCACCGGCAAATCGAGATCATCGTGGATCACAATAATATCTGTCGATTCCACTTTGTAAAACTTAGCGGCCTCACGCACCGCCGCGCCGCTCAGGTTCATAAAGGTCTGCGGTTTGACAAGCAGCACCGGGCCAGCGGCCCGGTGCTCGGTTACTTCTGCTTCAAAACGGCGCTTCCAGCCCTCTGCCCGCCAACGGCGGGCCAATTCATCGACAACCAGAAAGCCGATATTATGGCGAGTTTCTTTATAACGGGCGCCCGGATTGCCCAGGCCCACAACAATTTTCAACGCAGTTCGCCTCCGTATCAGGTGTCAAACAGACGGCTGACTGACAGGTCGTCATAAATCCGAATGATCGCTTCGCCCAACAAAGGGGCTACTGATAACACTTTGAGTTTTTCAAAGCATTTCTCCGGCGGAATGGGGATCGTATTGGTCACTACGATTTCCTTGATGATCGAATTGGTCAAACGTTCACAGGCCGGCGCCGACAAAACCGGATGGGTGCAGCAGGCGTATACTTCTTTGGCGCCGTGACGTTGCAGCGCTTTCGCGCCTTCGACCAACGATCCCGCCGTGTCGACGATATCATCAATAATCACGGCATTGCGCCCTTCGACGCAGCCGATCAGATTCATAATTTCGGCCACACCAGGCATTGGTCGCCGTTTGTCGAGGATTGCAATATCGGCATGCAAGCGGTCCGCCAACTGACGGGCGCGAGTCACGCCACCAAGGTCCGGTGAAACGACAACCAGATCTTCCAGGTGTTTGGCGGCAAAATACTCGGCCAGAATCGGCACCCCAGGCAAATGATCGACCGGGATATCAAAAAATCCTTGAATCTGGCCGGCATGCAAGTCCATTGTTACGACACGGGTAACGCCGGAAGTAATCAGCAGATTAGCGATCAATTTGGCCGTGATCGGCTCTCGACCGCGGGTTTTACGATCTTGACGAGCGTAACCGTAATAAGGCAGCACTGCGGTGATATTGCGGGCTGACGCTCTGCGACAGGCATCCGCCATAATCAACAACTCCATCAGGCTATCATTCACCGGGTTGCAGGTCGGCTGAATCAGAAAGGCGTGCGCCCCCCGAACGCTTTCTTCCAGCATAACCTGAATCTCGCCATTGTTGAACCGCCCCACAAAGGCATTACCGACTGTTGTCCCCAAATAGGCGGCAATTTCCGTAGCCAACGCAGGATTGGCATTGCCGGAAAAAATCAGTAGTTTTTTCTCATCTTCTAAAATCATCATCCAACCCCCAGACTATTTTTTCTTTTCCGCCCAACCAGCAATATTCGATTGCCTGGCCCGACCCACACCGAGCGCCCCGGCCGGAACATCCTTGGTAATTGTCGAACCCGCAGCGATATATGCTCCGGCGCCTACCGAAACCGGCGCCACCAAATTGGCGTTGCAGCCGATGAAGGCATCATCGCCGATTTGCGTGCGATGTTTTTTCTTGCCGTCATAGTTAACGGTAATCGTGCCGGAACCAATATTGACGGCGGAACCGATGTCCGTATCGCCAATGTAACTGAGATGGGGAACCTTACTGCCTTTGCCGACCCGGGAATTCTTGATCTCAACAAAGTTGCCGACTTTGACGCCATTCGCCAATTCCGTGTCCGGTCGCAAGTGAACATAAGGACCGACTGTAACCCCCGCACCGACTGTGCATTCATGTGCATAAGAAAAATGCAGCGTCACCGCATCGCCAAGTTGACTGTCGGCAATCCGGCTATGTGGCCCGATCCGGCAATCCCGACCAATCGTCGTCTCGCCCTCAATCCAGGTAAATGGATATAAAACGGTGTCCTGGCCGATGGAAACCGTCGTATCCACAAATGTGCTCGCCGGATCCATCACCGTGACACCGCTCTCCATCAGATCAATCAACTTTCGCTGGCGTAAAATCGTCTCTGCTTCCGCCAGTTGAACCCGCGAATTTATGCCCAGTGTTTCTGCAAAATCTTCCACCTGAGCCGCGCCAACTCGGTTTCCCGCTTCAGCCAAAATCGCCAACACATCGGTCAGGTAATATTCGCCTTGGGCATTATTGCAGGTCAATCCGGTCAACGCCGTAAACAGGGACGCCGCTTCAAAACAGTAAATGCCGGTATTGATCTCGCCGATCATTTTTTGTTCCTCGGTCGCGTCTTTCTGTTCGACAATTCCCAGCACCTGGCCTGTCGCGTCGCGCAGGATCCGTCCGTATCCGGTCGCGTCCGTCGGCGTTGCAGTGAGGACTGTGGCCGCGGCGCCGCTTTGCTGATGCAGGACAACCAGTTCCTGAAGAGTCTTGCCCGTCAACAACGGCGTATCCCCGCAAAGCAGCAACACAGTACCGCTAAAGCCCGCCAACACTGGCTGAACCTGCATCATTGCATGCCCGGTTCCCAGTTGTTCGGCCTGCAACACATATTCAACCGCCGCGCCAATTTCGGCCTGGACCTGCTCACCGCCAAACCCGATGACAACCACCTGCCGGTCAGCTCCCGCCTGCTTCGCCGCCGTCATGACATGACGCAGCATCGGTTTGCCGCCCACGGTGTGAAGAACTTTGGGCAAAGCCGATTTCATGCGGGTTCCTTTGCCTGCGGCCAGAATTACCGCTACCATTTCCTGCATCTTTTCCGTTCCTCCCGTGCCCCCAGGTTAAATCGCGGGGCGAATATCGATTTGTTTCAGCGTCTCGTCTATTTTATGCAACACCAAAAGCGCCGTATAATCGTCAACCAGTTTCTTCTCCGGCTGATCGGTGGCAATCAGCACGCCGGCGCCGACCACTTTTGCTCCCACCTCGCTGGCCAGATCGATCAAGCCGCGGGCGGTGCCGCCGGCTTTCATGAAGTCATCGATCACCAGCACCTTGGCCCCGGTCGGCAACGCCCGCCGTGATACGGACATGGTCTGGATTCGCTTGGCGGAGCCGGTCAGATAATTGATGCTGACGGTGGAGCCTTCGGTTACCTTGCTGCCCTGCCGGGCCATCACCAAGGGAATATTAAAGGCCCGGGCCGTCATCAGCGCCAGCGGGATTCCCTTGGTTTCCACAGTAAGAATGTAATCGGGGGCCAGCGGCGCGAAGCGCTGAAAAAAGATTTCGCCCGCTTCCACCATTTGTTCCGGGGCAAACAACACGTCGGACATATACAGAAACCCGCCGGGTATAATCCGGTCGGGGCTGGAAAACAACCCGGCCAGTTTGACAAGAGTTTCATGTCTAGCCGCTACCGAACGACATGGCAAATAGCGTACACCGCCGGCTGCCCCGGCGATCGTTTCGAGCGTACCATCGCCACGAGTTTCCAGGGTGTTTCTGATCAGGGAAATGTCTTCACTGAGTGTGGATTTGGCGCAACCGAACATCTCGGCGAATTCGCCCAGCGAATATAAGTGTGAAGGCTTGTTCGTCAGGTATTTTGCCAGAATAACGAGACGATCCATACGGCGGATTTTATCCAAATCTCGTTCCCTCCCTGCGTTTTAAAGCCTCAGCCGGAATTGCGCAGTTGGTCCATTTCCAGCAGCAGCGTCTGTTCCGCATTTTCAATGTGCTCACGGGCTTTCTGTTGGGCGGATTCTGCGTTGCGCTGGGCAATGGCTTCCACCAGTTGGCGGTGTTCTTCCAACGTGTTCTGCAGACGTCCGGGGTAATTGATTGAAACAGAACGAAAACGGGTAAACTGTTCCCGCAGATTGTAGATAATGCCGACTAGTCGCTCATTACGGCTAGCCCGATACAAAATATCGTGAAATGCTTCATCGGCCTCGACAATCTTCTGGTTATTGCGTTGCTCGATATGCTCGGCGATTTCCACCAGCAACCGCTCCATTAGTTCCAGTTCTTCTTCGGTAATTCGCTCTGCCGCCAATCCAGCAGCCAAGCCATCTAATGCAGCTCTGATCTCAAACACTTCATTGATGTCCTTCAGGGAAAGGTTTGCCACGTAAGTCCCTCGCCGCGGCAACATGACCACGAACCGCTCCAGTTCCAGTTTGCGAATCGCTTCCCTAACCGGCGTCCGGCTGACACCAAGTTCTTCGGCCAGCTGAATTTCCATTAGCCGTTCCCCTGGCGGCAACGCGCCGCTGCGGATCGCTTCGCGCAGAGTTTCATAAACCACTTCACGCAACGGCTTGTAGCTATCGAGTTTAACCGGTAATAATCGACGGGACATTCATTTGTTCCTCCCTTGCAACGGTTTCGGCGATCAGGACGGCTACGTCGGGGCCAAGTGAAAGTTGCGCGGTCATCTTTTCGACCGAACTGCAATCCGGCGTCAAGGCAAACACTGTGGGCCCGCTGCCGGACATCAGCACGCCGCTTGCGCCAGCCGCCGACAACGCCCTTTTGATTGCGGCGATTTGCGGATAAGCCGGCACAGTCACGGTTTCCAGCGCATTATACAAATTAGTGGACACCGCCGAAAAATCTTGGGCAGCGACGGCCTGACGCATCCCTTCGTTATAGCGGCTGCCAGAGGCCAAGGCTGTCTGAAATTGTCCATACACCCAAGCCGTCGATACATGAATCGGCGGATGCGCCAATACCACGCCGATGCCGGCAAAATCAGCCAATGGCTCCAGTTTTTCACCGCGACCAGTCGCCTGCACCGTCCCTCCCCATAAACAAAACGGCACATCCGATCCCAGCTCTGCGGCCAATCGTTCCAGATCATCATTGCTCAGCCGCAATCGCCAAAGCTGATTAAGTCCCCTGAGTACAGCCGCCGCGTCACTGCTGCCGCCAGCCAGTCCGGCCGCCAGCGGAATCCGTTTGATGAGGTCGATGTGAACTCCCTGGTGCGCGCCGCATTCCCGCCGCAGCAACTCAGCAGCTCGATAGGCCAGATTGCTGTTATCGCTAGGCAAGCCCGGCAGATTACACGTTAAGCTGACGCCGGTTTTACGCTCGCTGAAGCTGACCGTATCAAACAAACTAATCGACTGCATAATCATCGACACTTCATGATATCCATCGGCGCGTTTGCCCAGCACATCCAGCGTCAAGTTGATCTTAGCATATGCTCTTTGCGTCCACTGCGGCATAGTATCGGGCATTCCACGTCTCCCAGCGGTTCACAACCAAAAAATCCGTCGTTTATAACTTCGTATTATATTCTACGCAGAAGTTGGACCGCCTGCAACCTTTTCGAACATTTTCTTTATTTTTGCACAATAACGTTCAGCAAAAGTCGATATTTTCGGTGGAGAAGATGTTGGCATAATGGTAAAATAGTGCTGTTAACTTCGCAAAGGGGCTGTAAACAATGGAAAAAAAGCGACTCAATGAAATTATTGAGCAAAAGCACCAGTTTTTTGCTCAGATCAGTGATAAGATTTGGCAATATGCGGAGATGCGCTTTGAAGAAACCCAATCAGCAGATTTGCTTTGTAAAATCCTGGCTAGCGAAGGATTCGCCGTCGAAAAAGGCATTGCCGGCCTGTCCACTGCTTTTGTGGCCAGCTTTGGCTGCGGCAGTCCGGTTGTGGCGATTTTAGGCGAATACGACGCGTTGTCCGGGCTGAGTCAACAAAAAAATGTGGCGAAACAAGAACCGATTACCCGCGGACAAAACGGTCACGGTTGCGGCCATAATTTGCTCGGCGTGGGCTCTTTGGCAGCTGCGATAGCCGTCAAACAGTATTTGGCGGAAAATCAAATTGCGGGTACCATCCGCTATTACGGCTGTCCCGGTGAAGAAGGCGGCTCCGGCAAAACTTTCATGGCGCGGGAAGGCGCGTTTAATGGCGCGGACATCGCCATTACCTGGCATCCCATGACCCACAACACTGTTTTTTCCATGAGTACGCTGGCCAACGTTCAAGTTGCTTTCAAATTTCACGGCAAAAGCTCGCACGCGGGCGCTACACCCCATCTGGGTCGCAGTGCTCTTGATGCGGTGGAACTAATGAACGTCGGCGCGAACTATTTGCGAGAACATATTGTGCAAGAAGCGCGTGTCCACTACGCAATCACCAATTCGGGCGGCAACTCGCCGAACGTAGTCCAGTCCGAAGCAGAAGTATTGTATTTGATCAGGGCGCCGAAAGCGGCCGCGGTGCAGGAGATTTATGAGCGGGTATGCAAAATCGCTCAAGGCGCCGCCATGATGACGGAAACGCAATGCGAAATCGCTTTCGAAAAAGCCTGTTCGAATTATATCCCCAATCGCGTTTTGGGGAAACTGTTATGGGAAAACTTCAACGAAGTCGGCGCCCCACAGCCGGATGCGCAGGAAATGCAATTTGCCTGCGCCATTCAACATACGTTGACCGAACAGGAACGCAATAGTGATCTGCAACTGGCCACTGATTTCATCGGCGAGGAAAGGAAGGATCTGCTGCAGGCTTTACGTCAATCGGTTCTTTCTGACATAATCCTGCCGAGTGTGTACTCACCGAAACTTTTGTCCGGCTCGACCGACGTTGGCGATGTAAGTTGGCTTATGCCAACCGCCCAATTGTGCGTTGCCTGCAATGTTTTTGGCACTCCCGGGCATTCCTGGCAAACGGTGGTGCAAAGTGCTACCACATTTGCCCACAAAGGAATGCTGACCGCCGGAAAAGTAATGGCCAGAGCCATTGTCGATATTTTGGAACAGCCTGCTCTCGTAACGGAAGCGCAGGCGGAACTGAACGATTCCCTGGCAGGATCACGCTATGTTTGCCCCATCCCTGTCGGGGTGCAGCCCAAACTAGCCAAGTAAAGCTTTAGTTTTAGGAGGAAGTTTACCATGCAATGGAAAAAACAAATTTGGCGCTACTCGCTGGTCGCGCTCGGCGCCTTCATTTCCGGCGTTGGCATCAACACGTTTTTAATCCCGCATCAGTTGTTCAGCGGTGGCGTCAGCGGCGTGGCGATGATTCTGTATTTTTTATTCGACTGGCCGATCGGCCTGCAAATCATTTTGCTGAACATCCCGATATTTTACGCGGCATATCGATTACTCGACCGCGACTATGTAATCTGCGGCATTTTCGGCATGGTTATTTTTTCGGTAGCTACTGATGCCACCCGGTTTCTCGCGGATCTGCATTTCATCGATGATACTCTGCTGGCCGCCATTTATGGCGGGGTCATCAGCGGTATCGGCGGCGGTATGATCTTTCGTGTTGGCGGTTCCGCCGGCGGCACCGACACCATCGCGTCAATCATTAAGAAATACTATTCATTAAATGTAGGGTTGGTCGGTTTTTCAATCAATGTGTTCCTGATGATTGTCGCAGCCGCCTTATTTGGCGTCAAGCCTGCTATGTATACGCTGTTATCGTTCTTCGTCAGTTCCCAGGTCACCGACGCCGTGATCGAAGGCTTGAATCGCAAAAAAACAATCATGATCATTTCCGACAAAAATGAGGAAATCGCCGATGCTATCCTGGATGAAGTTGGCCGCGGCGCGACTTTTCTTGAGGGAACCGGCGCATTTACCGGCCAGGGCAAGAAAGTCCTGTTCGTTGTGGTAACCTTGACGCAAATTGCCAAAATCAAGTTTATTGCCGAAAAAACGGACCCCCACGCATTCATGATCGTTCAGGATGCGGCGGAGGTCCTCGGACACGGATTCAGTTCGAAAAAAATGCTTTAGTTTACTGACACACCCATAGCTTTGTCCAGTTTGGCCCGGTAGTTGTTGTAGTCATACATCGCCTTGAGATAGTTATTTTGGGCTGTGGTCAACGCCACCTGCGCATCCAGCACGTCCAGGTTCGTTCCCACGCCGGCCTGGTAGCGGATAACTTTGATCTTGTAGTCTTCCTCGGCCAATCCTACGGCCGAACTGCTGGTAGCGATACTCTGCTCGGACGATTTCAGACTCAGATAGGTCGACCGCACATCCAGCTGCACGCTGTCCACCGTTTGCTTCAACTGTTCCTGCGCTTTCTTGTAGCCTTCCAACGCCTGTTTTACTTTGCCGGCTGTCAATCCGGAGTCAAACAATGTCCAACTGGTTAACAAATACACCGACCAGTTGTAATTGTTGCCGCCGGGGAATTGATCGTTACTCCAGCCAGCATTATATACAGCCGATACTGTCGGCAGATAACCTGACTTAGCAATCGTAATCCCTTCCTGGGCGATCTTGGCGGCATCAGTATACTGGCTGATCTCCGGACGTTGCCGCAGCGCGGCGTCGACGCAGGCGGCCAATTCTTTTTCATATCGGGCATAGCCCATATCGCCTTTAATGCTTAACTCAGTCGTCAATGGCAACCCGATGATATTGTTCAGGTTAGCCATCGTCAAATCATAGGTGTTCTGCGCTTCAATCAGTGTCTGCCTGGCCTGGGCCAGAGACACTTCAGACCGCAGGACGTCGACTTTGGCTACCACCCCGACATCAAACTGCAGTTTCACGTCCCGCAGGTACCGCTCCAAACGTTCGACTGATTCCTGACTCAATTTGACGTTGTCGCGCGCGGCCATGAATTTGAAGTAGGCATCGGTCGCGTCATATTTCAGTTGCTGGCGGGCCTTGGCAATGCCCCACTGACTGGAGTCGAGCGATAGTTTGGCCTGGCTGACCTGACTTTCGATTTTGTTGCCGGACCAAAGAGTCCAGTTGAGGCTGGCGCTGTTGGTAAAACTATCCACAACAAAATTGGGTTCATAGCCATATTTTTTATTGTAGGCTTCGCCGTTCCAGGTCCAGGAATCCTTATGC
>JBGSKE010000428.1:0-7720 GCA_041741355.1 Negativicutes bacterium
CCCGGTCTGTGACCATCGCATGCGAACCGGTAATGATTACACCGCTGACCGCGTCGTAGTCGGGCAGCCACATGTTTTCCGCGACCGAGGCGACCAGGACCTCGCTGGTGTCAGGCAGTTGGGCGAGGATGAAATCGTCAAAATCGCCCAGTTTGGCTTTAAACTCTGGAAAGGTCGAACCGGTTTTAATTATCAGTAAAGGCTTCATAACGGTTCCTCCTATATAGGATTTTACTGGGGCCCTGTCAATAAAAAGAGCTCAAAAACATTTCTGCTTTTGAGCGCCGCTGCTCCTTCCATAAGTTTAGCACGATTTACACTGAATAAAAAGATTGAAGTCAACATCAATTAGGAAGGAGACTGCGGAATGCCGAACCAATTCACATCACTGAGGGTTTTTGGCGGGAACGCGCACCGGGAACTGTCTGGGGAAATCGCCTGCCACTTGGGTGTCGAGCTGGGGCGGTCGAGGGTCAGCCAACTAGATGATGGCGAAACCCGGGTGGAAATTGACGAGAGTGTGCGCGGCAAAGATGTATTTATCGTGCAACCCACCTCGCCGCCGGTGAATGAAACAACGATGGAACTGCTGATTATGGTCGATGCATTTCGCCGCGCTTCCGCTAAACGGATTACCGTTGTGATGCCTTATTACGGATATGCGAGGCAAGATCTGAAGGCCAAGGCCCGCGAACCCATCACGGCCAAAGTGGTCGCCAATTTGTTGGCGACCGGCGGAGTCGACCGAATTGTTTGCATGGATCTGCATGTGCCGCAAATTCAGGGTTTTTTTGATATCCCGATGGATCATCTAACGGCGATTCCAATTTTGGCCAGTTATTTTAAGGGTCGCGGCGCAAGGGATACTGTTCTGGTTTCGCCGGACCTCGGCGGCGTTGCTCGGACCCGTGAAATGGCTGAACGAGTTGGCGGTTCAATCGCAATCTTGGAAAAAAGACGTCTGGCGCCGACCCGGGTTGAGGTTTCGAGCGTGATCGGCGATGTGCGAGGCAAGGATGCAATCATGATTGACGACATTATTGCCAGCGCCAGTACGGTGGAGCAGGGGGCCTGTTTTCTCCGCGCCGCTGGAGCACGCAGCGTCTCGGTCTGCTGTACGCACCCATTGCTGCTGGGGCGAGCGGTGCAACGACTGGAGCGCGCACCGATCGAACAGGTGATTGTGACCAACACGATCCCAGTTGCCCCGGAAAAGCGGATTGGCAAGTTGCAGGTTTTGTCGATTGGACGATTGCTGGCGGATGCAATTTTGGCGATCCACAATGAGAGTTCGGTCAGTAGACTGTTTTGTTAGATTGACATATACCGGATAGGTTGTTTGGCTGGCAGGCATCAAGGGCAGGATTTTGCCGGCCGGCGCGGAAATGAATAAGAGCAGCGATGATTGGTTGGAAAGGCAAAGAAGAGAATTGGCAAATCAATAAAAAAGGTGGGAAAGATTTATGTTCAGAGAATTGGTAACCGCTAACCGGAGTTATCGCCGTTTTATTGAAAGCGAACCCATCTCCCGGCAAACATTGCTGGAGCTGATAGATCTGGCTAGACTCAGTCCGTCCGGCGCCAACAAACAGGCTCTGCGCTATTACGTTTCCTGCGGGGCGGAGCAAAATGAACGGGTATTTGCCGCGCTGGCCTGGGCCGCTTATTTCAAAGATTGGGCCGGACCGAGCGCTGGTGAACGACCGACCGGTTATATCGTTATTGTCCAGGACCAGGCGAACAAAATGGTCAGCGGCATCGATTACGGCATCGCTGCGCAGACGATTCTGCTGGGGGCCGTCGAACTGGGTCTGGGCGGCTGCATGATCGGCAACATCAACAAGCCAAAGCTAGAAGATGCGCTGAATATCCCGGAAAACTATGAGATTCTGCTGGCGATAGCCCTGGGCAAACCCCTAGAAACCGTAGTGATTGATGAAATCGACAGTGACGGCGACATCAAATACTGGCGGGATGCCGAGCAGGTCCACCATGTGCCGAAACGGAAGCTAAAGGATATCGTATTGAACTGAACATTAACCAGGACGGGAGACTGCAGCATGGTACATGAAAACGAGTTGCGATATCTGACACTTTTGGCGGAAAAATATCCGTCGATACAAGCCGCATCCAATGAAATCATCAATTTGTCGGCTCAATTGCAACTGCTGAAAGGGACCGAACATTTTCTGTCCGACGTGCATGGCGAACACGAGGCGTTTCAGCATGTCATTCGCAACGGCGCCGGTTCGATTTGGCGAAAAATCGAAGAAATATTCGCCGATTCCTTGACTAAGCGCGAACAGCGAAACCTGGCGACCTTGATTTACTACCCGGAAGAGAAAGCGCCGTTGATGTTGCACTCGGCGGCGGATCCCGCCGAGTGGGGCCGGTTGACGCTGGTTCGACTGATAAAGCTGTGCAAGCTGCTGACTTCCAAGTATCGCCGGGAAACCGTCCGACAATTTTTGCCGCCGCATGTGGCGCCGCTGATTGAAGAACTGCTCGACGAGCAAGCCAAAGTCGAAAATAAGGCTGATTATTACCAGAGTCTGCTCGAGACGATCATCAATACCGGCAGAGCCCAGCACTACATCGTGCATCTGGCCGAACTGATTCAGCGACTGGCAATCAGCCGGTTGCATGTGATCGGCGATATTTACGACCGTGGGCCGGGGGCGCACCTGATCCTTGATGCGCTGATGGAGTACCATCAGGTCGACATTCAATGGGGCAACCACGACATTCTGTGGATGGGGGCGGCGGCTGGCAGCGATGCTTGTATCGCCAATGTTGTGCGGACCTGTCTGCGTTACGGCAACATGGAGACGCTTGAGAACGGTTACGGCGTCAGTTTGTTGCCGCTGGCGTCTTTTGCGATCGAAACGTACGTCGACGATCCCTGTGATCTGTTTATGCCGAAAGTGCCGCAGGACGGGGAGTTTTCCAGCCAGGAGATTCGTCTGATGGCGCAGATGCAGAAAGCGATGGCGATCATCCAGTTCAAACTGGAAAGTCAACTGATTAAACGCCGGCCGCATTATAAGATGGAGGATCGGTTGTTGCTGGATCGTACTGACTTTGCCGAGGGGATTGTTTCGCTGGACGGAGTGGAATATTCCCTGCTGGATCGTCACTTCCCGACAATAGATCCGCAGCAGCCCGACGTGCTGACGACTGCCGAACAAGCGGTTGTCGACAAACTTCGGCATTCATTTGTCCATAGCCGGAAATTGCAACAACATGCCCGATTCCTGTTTGCCAACGGCAGCATTTATCTGGTTCATGACGGTAACTTGTTGTATCATGGCTGCATCGCGATGAACGACGACGGAGCTTTCCGCTCGTTCAACGTCGATGGCAGAGCCTACGCCGGCAAAGCTTTCCTCGACAGGGTCGATCGCCTGGCCAGGCAGGGATACTTTTCCACCGACAATCCGGCCCAAAAACAGTACGGCATGGATGCGATGTGGTTTTTGTGGTGCGCGCCGGAATCGCCGCTATTCGGCAAAGAAAAGATGGCGACTTTTGAACGTTATTTTCTGGCGGATCCGATTACCCACAAAGAAAAACGCAATGCCTATTATGCATTGCGCGATCAGGTGGAGACGGCCGCTAAAATTTTGCAGGAATTTGGCTTGAATAGCAAGACCGGCCACATCATCAACGGCCATGTGCCGGTAAAAGTAGTCAAAGGCGAACGACCGGTCAAAGCAAACGGTCGGTTGATCGTCATCGACGGCGGTTTTTCGCGGGCCTATCAGAAAGAAACCGGCATTGCCGGCTATACCTTGATTTCCAATTCGCGCGGCTGGCTGCTGGCGGCGCATCAACCGTTCGAGTCCCGGCAACGGGCAATTTGCGATGAGATCGATATGGATTCGGAGACGGAAATCATCGAGAGTCACCCCGAGCGGATGCATATCAGACATACCGATGAAGGCAAGGCGATTCAGCAAGAAATCGATCAGTTGGAAGCGTTGCTGGAAGCTTACCGCGAAGGTTCGATCAAGGAACGACGTCTATAACTGTAGATAGCCGTTCCTTGTCGCGAAGGAGCGCCGGAGAATGAGAAACAGGCCCGTTACAACCAAGATAGTGGGCTGGGTTATCGGGGGAACGCTATTGGCCTTCGCCATTTTTAACATGGCGAATTACTATTTTGCGTTTCAGTCTTATTATGCACGGATTAGCCGCGACAATCAGATTCATACGCAAAATGTGGCGCTCAGCGTTTCTGCTTTTTATGAAACGGTATACCGGGTCGTCGGCGAAATGGCCCAGGCTCAGGAGGTGAAAAGCCTCGATCCGGCGCAGCAACAAGACTTTTTACGTCAACGGTTTTCTCAGCATGGCTTTTTTGACAACCTGGTACTGCAGCGACTGCCTGACGGGGTTCAGACCGCACGGGTACGGGGGATCGGCGTTGCCCGACCCGACCGTTGGTGGTTCCGCAAACTCATCGCCGATTCCAGACCTTTTGTCAGCGCCGCTTTTTTCTCATTCGGTTTTGACAGCAATACGCCGACACCTGTTACCGGGGTGTTTTTCCCCGTGATGCAGGATGACCGGATGGTTAGCACGTTGGCGGCTTTTTTGCGCCTAGATGAAGTGCAGGCAAGAGTAGGCCGACATTATCTCAATGATGACCGCTTCACGTACATTTTGGATGAGAACGGCGTCGTAATTGCTCACCCACAGTGGGAAAAGACCAAATTGCAACACAACTATAAAACGGGACAACGGGCGATGGTGCCCCGTGACGAAACAGGAACTTATCTTTTAGATGGCGCGGACTATCGTCTGGCTTATGAGTCGATCGAAGTGGCGCCTGATTTGCAAAAGATTGTCAAGCGGGTGCTGGCCGGTGAATTGGGCACAGCGGAGTACACCGAGCTGAATGGCCGGCGGATGCTTTGCAGTTTTAATCCGGTCAAGCTGGTGGGCTACGGGCCGTCATGGGCAGCAATCACCGTTCAGGACAAAGAAACGGCTATGGCGGCATTGCAAAAGACTGCGGAAAGGAGTGCGACGCTGTCGTTTTTTGTCCTGACCTGCCTGGCGGGAATTATCATCTGGCAAAGTCGTGAAATGGTGCAAGGGGCAAAGCGATTGCAACAAACAAACGCCGCATTGGAAGAGGAGATTGTCGAACGGACACGGGCGGAGACGGAACTGACGGCAGTCAATGAAGAATTGACCGCGCTCAACGAAGAAATGTTGGCAGTCACTGATGAATTGCAGGAAACGAATCGCAAGGTGCTGCTGGAGATCGCAGAACGTCAGACTGCCGAAACCAAACTAAGGTTGCGGGAAAGGCAGTATCGGGCCATTGTCCGATTGATGGCCGATAATCGAGCTGAATTCGCTGTGCAGATGCAAAGTATGTTGGACAGCGCCCTTGATCTGGTAGATTCGTCTGACGGTTATATAGCGCTGATCGAATCCGGACGGACGATGATCCGTTATGCGCGGGGCAACCGCAAGTTGCTGCTTGGCCGGGATCTGACGGAGGAAGGCGGCTTGCTGCCGCAGGTGGTGAAAACCGGCGCACTGCAATACGTGGAAGACTATCAGAATTTTGTCGGTCGCCGGCAGGGAGGGCTGTGGGAGAGCCAGAGCACAGCCGTGGTTTTTCCCTTAAAACTGGGGGAACAGGTTGTCGGCGCACTTTCGATTGCCTGGCAAGGCCAGATTCGCAAATTGGTAAGCGACGAGATCGAGATGTTGCAACAATTTGCCGATATGGCTTCGTTGGCATTGCAGGGGGCGAAGTTGCGCGACGACCTCAGCCATATTGCCTATCATGATGTGTTGACAGGCTTCCCCAATCGGGCCAGCCTGACCCAAAAGTTGACGCGCGAATTGTCGGCGGGCGCCGTCAACGGTGGCGGCGGGGTATTGTTTTACGTCGATCTGGATGAACTAAAAGGAATCAACGACAATTTCGGCCATTCGGCCGGCGACCGGCTGCTGATCAGCGTCGGCAAATCGATTCGCGAAATCGTCGGCGAAGGTGTATTTGTGTCCCGCTTGGGCGGCGACGAATTTGTTGTTGTTTTGACGGGGCCGCTGTGCACCGCCGAGATTTCAAGGTTGGCCGATCAACTCGTGGAAGGGTTGTGTCATGATTATGCGTTCGGCGGCGAGTCGGCCCGGGTCTCGGCCAGTGTTGGTATTGCTGTTTTCCCTCGCGATGGCGATAGCGTCGAAGAACTGATGAAAAAGGCCGATAATGCGATGTATGCAGCCAAAGCGGCCGGGCGAAACTGTTGGCGATTTTTTGACCCGGCTATGTTGCGTGATGCGCAGGAAAAAATGGTGCTGACCAACAGTTTGCGTCACGCGCTGGAGCGTCAGGAATTGCATGTGTTGTTTCAGCCGCAGATTGATCTGCGTTCGCAGCAGGTTGTTGGCCTGGAGGCTCTGGTGCGTTGGCACAGCAAAGAGCATGGCGCCGTTTCGCCGGCGCGGTTTATTCCGCTGGCCGAGCAAAGCCAGCTGATTTTCCCCATCGGCATGTGGGTGTTGCAACAGGCCTGTGATTTTGCCCGTCAACTCGCGCAGGCCGGATTTTCGGCCATAAAGGTTGCGGTGAACCTCTCACCCAAGCAGCTGGCCAGCGAAGCTCTGGTTGGCGGGGTCGGCGATCTGATTGCGGCGGCCGGGATAGCACCGCAGCAGATGGAATTGGAAATCACTGAAAGTGCACTGCTGTCTTCGTTGGAAGAAAGCGGTCGACGGTTGGAACAATTGGCCGCGCTGGGCGTGGGCTTGGCGCTGGACGATTTTGGCACAGGCTATTCCTCGTTGACGCACCTGCGGCTGTTCCCGGTGGAAACTTTAAAAATCGACAAGGCTTTCATCGACAATGTACCGGAACGTGAGGCGGTATTGGTCCAGTCTTTGATCCGGTTTGCCCAGAGCCTAAATATGACAGTGGTCGCGGAGGGCGTGGAGCGCATCGAGCAAGTAGACTTTCTGCGCTCCAGTGGCTGCGATATTGTGCAGGGCTACTTCATGAGCCGGCCTTTGCAGGCGACTGATGCGTTTGCATTTGTCCGGGCCCGAAATGATGCGGTCGACGCCGCGAAATGAGGCGAATGCAATGGTAAGGCAACGAAGGCGGCGGGGAACAAGTGATCTTTTGGCACTGCTAATACTGCTTGCTTCAATGGCTTTGGCCGGCTGCGCCGCCATGTTGCCAGACGGCCAGGACCGGCCGGTTGTGCTGAAACTTGGTACTGAAACGGCAATTAACACGCCGGAAACGCGCGGATCGCGAAAACTGGCTGAGTTGGCCAGGGAAAAATCGAACGGATTACTGATCATTGAAGTTTACGAAAATGCTCGGCTGGGAACGATGAAAGAGCGCGGCGAAGGTATGCGTATGGGCAGCGTGGACATGGGTACTTCGTCGGTCGGCTTTTTGGCTTCGTACGAGCCGCTGTTGGGGATTTTCGATTTGCCGTATGTTTATCGGGACAAGGCGCATGAGCTGAGGGTGTTTGACAGCGAGATCGGCCGCGAAATCGACAAAAAATTGCAGGCCCAAGGCCTGCGGGTCATTTGTTATTTTGATGCGGGAGTTAGGCATATCACCAACAACCGGCAGCCGATCCGCAGTCCGGCTGACCTGAAAGGTCTGAGAATCCGGGTGCCGCAGACCGAAGCCAGTATTGAAGGATTCAAGGCATTGGGCGCTTTGCCGACGCCGCTG
>JBGSKE010000429.1:0-6832 GCA_041741355.1 Negativicutes bacterium
ATCCCCTGCTGCACCCGCCGGATAATCTGTCGATCCACGCTGTCTATCACGCGACACCTACTTTACTTGAAATTCAACGTTTACTTTAAAGCGCTCGGAAGTCGGCATGGAAATTACTTCTTCCACACCTTCCATCTGCGCCACCATGTCGATCAGCCGCAGGATCTCGGCTTCCTGTCGCGACTGCACGGTAAACCAAAGGTTATAGTCATTGTCGCGTTCGTCATTATGGCTGACTTGCGGCAAGGCATTGATCGCCAGGGCTACGGTCGGCAAATGCTTCGGCACGACTCGCGCCGCCACCAACCGCCCCTTGTATCCCAGTGATTCAGCGTCAAAAAAAGCGCCGAACCGGCAAATCAAACCGCGTTCCTGCAGTTTGCCGATCCGTTCGATCACATTCGCTTCGTCGCTGCCGAGCTGCCTGGCAATATCGGCAAACGGGGCCGGGGTCAGCGGCAAACCGGACTGGATCAAATTTAACAGTTGTTTGTCAAACTGTGTCAGTTGCATCGAAATCTACTGCCTCCACCAAGCGAGCCAACAATTCGGACCGGCCCGATGGCGTCAGTGCTGAATAGCCCAACAGCGGGGTATCAGGCGACATGCCAAGACCGGTACGCAGTGCTTTTAACGCACTGCCTACCGCACTTCGACTCAACTTATCAATCTTTGTTGCTACCGGTTGAACCGACAGCCCTTCATCCATCAACCAGCGATGCACGGTCAGGTCGAGCGGCTGCAGGTCCCGGCGGATGTCCAGCAGTTGCACCACCAGTCGCAACCGTTTTGAGGAACGAAAATAACTTTGGGTCCAGTCATGCAAATCCTGCCGTTCCGATTTACTGCGCTTCGCGTAGCCATAACCAGGCAAGTCGACCAGAAATATGGCCCGACGCAGACCGTCTTCCCGCTTGAACCAAACCCGAAAAAAATTCACCGTCCGCGTCTTGCCTGGTTCGCCGCTGGTACGGGCCAGGCCGTTGTGCCGACACAGAGAAT
The DNA here is from genome assembly GCA_041741355.1 of Negativicutes bacterium. Classification (GTDB taxonomy): domain Bacteria; phylum Bacillota; class Negativicutes; order UBA1444; family UBA1444; genus UBA1444. The sequence goes on from JBGSKE010000429.1 coordinate 1,003, forward strand.
TAATCAAACTCGATTTGCCAACGTTGGAGCGACCGATAAAGGCGACTTCCGGTTCATCACCCTCGGGAAACTGCGATTCCTTGACAGCCGAAGCAACATACTCGGCCCGAATTATTTCCCACTGCATCCGATAACCTTTTCCCCTTTCAATAAGGCCGTCGCCAACACTTCATCCATGTGTTCCACCCAAATAAACTCCAGATTGTTACGGACATTTTCCGGAATTTCCACATAATCGCGCTTGTTTTCTTTCGACAACAGCAACGTTTTGATGCCAGCCCGATGCGCCGCCAACACTTTTTCCTTGATGCCGCCGACCGGCAGCACGCGGCCCCGCAGAGTAATCTCGCCGGACATCGCCAGGTCATTGCGCACTTTGATGCCGGTCAATGCCGAAATCATCGCCGTTACCATGGTGATTCCCGCCGATGGACCGTCTTTGGGGATCGCCCCTTCCGGCAGATGGACATGAATGTCGAGTTTTTCATAAAACTCGCCTTCAAGGCCCAGCTCAGCCGCACGCGAGCGGATATAACTGAGGCCGGCCTGGGCCGATTCCTTCATTACATCGCCGAGTTGACCGGTCAAGGTCAGACTGCCTTTGCCTTTCATCGTGGTCACTTCCACCGGCAACACATCGCCGCCGGCTTCCGTCCAGGCCAGACCTGTCGCCACGCCGACCTGGCTGTTGCGCTCGGCTTCATTCCAATGATACTTGATCGGCCCGAGGAAAGTTTCAACATTCGTTGGCGTCATCCTCACCGATTTTTTCTTTTTCTGCACGATCTGACGAGCCACTTTGCGGCAGAGGGTCGCGATACCGCGTTCCAGGTTGCGCACGCCGGCTTCGCGTGTATAGTTACGGATCAGTTTTTCAATGCCGTTTTCCGGGAAAGCGATATGACGGCCAGACAGGCCATGATCTTTTTGTTGTTTGGGAATCAGGAACTTCTTGGCGATCTGGATTTTCTCTTCCTGCGTATAGCCGGAAATCGTAATCATTTCCATCCGGTCGAGCAGCGGCCGGGGAATATTATGAATCGCGTTGGCGGTAACTACCCAGAGTACCCGCGATAAATCAAACGGCAACTCAATGTAGTGGTCGCTGAACGTATTGTTCTGTTCCGGGTCCAGCACTTCCAGCAGCGCCGCGCCGGGATCGCCGCGGAAATCGGAACTCATCTTATCGATTTCATCCAGCAGGAACACCGGATTTTTTGAACCGACCGTCTTCATCCCCTGAATGATCCGCCCTGGCAAAGCACCGACATAGGTCCGCCGGTGGCCGCGAATTTCGGCCTCGTCCCGCACGCCGCCCAGCGATACACGGACAAATTTGCGCTCCATCGAACGGGCAATCGAACGAGCCAGTGAAGTTTTGCCCACGCCAGGCGGTCCGACCAGGCAGAGAATCGGCCCCTTCATCGTTTCCGTCAATTTGCGCACCGACAAGTATTCCAGGATACGCTCCTTGACTTTCTCCAGTCCGTAATGGTCTTCTTCCATGATTTTTTCCGCAATATCGATATCGAGACGGTCGGTCGTAATCGTCGACCAAGGCAGGCCAAGCAGCCAGTCCAGATAGGTCCGGATTACGCCGCTTTCCGCCGACATCGGCGACATTTTTTCCAGCCGTTCGATTTCCTTGGCCACTTTTTCGGCTACATCTTTGGGCAAATCCTGATCGCGCATTTTTTGCCGGTACTCTTCGACTTCGGATGCCCGGTCGTCTTTTTCGCCCAATTCCTGCTGAATCGCTTTCATTTGTTCGCGCAGGAAATATTCCTTCTGGGTCTTTTCCATCTGTTTGCGGACGCGTCCGCTGATTTTCTTTTCGATCTCGAGGATTTCCATTTCACGATTTATAATCTCTGTCAGCAAGTCCAGCCGTTGCCGGATATCGACCGCGGCCAAAAGTTCCTGCTTGTCTTCCAGTTTCAGCGGCATGTGGCCGAGAATCAAGTCAGTCAGGCGATCGGGGTCATCAACCAGCAGCACCGAGGCAATCGTCTCCGGCGGCACCTTTTTGCTCAGTTTCGACCACTGTTCAAACTGATGCGACAACATCCGCGACTGGGCGGCCAGCTCCGGCGTCTTGCGGACCATCACATCTTTGAACTCCTGAACTTCCACCTCAAAATACGGTTCCTCGCGGACAAAGCGCATCACTTTGGCCCGGTGCAGCCCTTCGACCAGCACCCGCATCGTGCCGCCCGGCAGTTTCAGCAATTGCTTGATTTCGGCCACAGTCCCCGCTTCATAAATATCGCCGGGCAGCGGCTTGTCATTCTGGGCATCCTTCTGCGTCGCCAGCATAATCAGCCGATCCTGCATCATGACCTGCTCCAGGGCATTGATCGATTTCTCCCGGCCCACATCCAGATGAATGATCATATAAGGGAAAACCAATACGCCCCGCAGGGGCAACAAAACCATCGTACGGATAGTTTGCGTCTTTTCTTCTGCCATCCTAAAGTCTCCTCTCTTAGCTACAAACCTTTGTTTATCTATCTATCTTTCTTAGATTAATTCTCACTCGCAGGTCAAAACTCCTTTCAAATAAAAAAAACCGGGAGAATAATCTCCCGGAAATTATCACCAGACAGCAGTCTGCGCTTTGCGGGTCAAGCCGATTCTTCCTTCTTTTTGACCTTGGCCCGATCACTGGTCACCAGCATCGGTTCATCTTTATTAATAATCGATTCCTTCGTCACGATGCATTTACTGACATCCGAGCGCGAAGGCACGTCATACATGACATTGCACATAACCTCTTCGATGATTGAGCGTAGTCCGCGGGCGCCGGTCTTGCGTTTTAGCGCCATCTGGGCCACTGAGCGCAACGCCTCCTCCTTGAACTCCAGCTGCACGCCATCAAGCTCAAGCAGTTTTTGGTACTGCTTGACCAGCGCATTCTTCGGCTCGTTCAAGATTCGCACCAAAGCGTCTTCATCCAAGGCATCGAGCGTCACCGTCACCGGCAACCGTCCGACAAACTCGGGAATCAGGCCGAATTTGAGCAAATCCTCTGGCATCAGTTGCCGCAGCGCTTCGCTGATATTGTAATTTTGCTTGCTCTTGACGTCCGAGCCGAAACCCATCGTCTTGGTGCCGACGCGGTTGGCGATAATTTTTTCAATCCCGTCAAACGCTCCGCCACAGATAAACAATACATTTGTCGTATCAATCTGGATAAATTCCTGGTGCGGATGCTTGCGGCCCCCCTGCGGCGGCACACTGGCGACCGTACCTTCGAGAATTTTCAGCAGCGCCTGTTGGACGCCTTCACCGGACACATCGCGGGTAATCGAAGGATTCTCCGACTTGCGGGCAATCTTGTCGATCTCGTCGATATAGACGATACCGCGCTCGGCTCGCTCTACATCGTATTCCGCCGACTGAATCAACTTGAGCAGGATATTCTCCACGTCCTCGCCGACATAGCCGGCCTCGGTGAGTGAGGTGGCGTCAGCCATCGCAAACGGCACGTTGAGTATTTTCGCCAAAGTCTGCGCCAGCAGCGTTTTACCGCAGCCGGTCGGCCCCAGCATGATGATGTTGGATTTTTGCAGCTCGACATCCGCCGCCTTGTTGCCCATGCCTATTCGCTTATAGTGGTTGTATACCGCCACGGACAGGATTTTTTTCGCCTGTTCCTGGCCGATCACGTAATCATCGAGAATCTTTTTGATATCGCGCGGTTTAGGCAGTTCTCCACTGCTAACCGCAACGTCATCACCGAGTTCTTCCTCGATAATTTCGTTGCACAGTTCAATGCACTCATCGCAAATATAGACGCCGGGTCCTGCAACCAGTTTTTTTACCTGTTCTTGCATTTTCCCGCAAAACGAACATTTTAACTGAACTTTTTCATCGCCAAATTTCAAAACCATACCCCCTATCGGGTTACTTCTTTGCAGACTCCTGTCTGGACATCAAATGGTCAATAATCCCATATTCTTTGGCCTGCGCGCTGGACATAAAATAGTCCCGCTCGGTGTCCTGCTGGATCTTAGTCAAATCTTGCCCGGTATTGCCGGCCAGGATTTCATTGAGCAAAGAGCGTTGTCGCAAAATTTCCCGCGCTTGGATTTCCACGTCGGTCGCTTGCCCCTGCGCGCCGCCCCACGGTTGATGAATCATGATGCGGGAATACGGCAAGGCATAGCGCTTGCCCTTGGCGCCGGCAGAAAGCAAAAACGCTCCCATACTGGCCGCCGAACCTAGACAAATCGTTGCCACATCGGGTTTGATATACTGCATGGTGTCATAAATTGCCAAGCCGGCAGTAACTACCCCGCCAGGGCTGTTGATGTACATTTGCACATCTTTGTCCGGGTCTTCGGACTCCAAAAACAACAGTTGCGCAATAATCAGATTCGCAACAGTATCATCGATAGGTCCGCCCAAAAAGATAATACGGTCCTTTAATAACCTGGACCAAATATCATAGGCTCGTTCACCCCGATTGGACTGTTCTACGACAATCGGCACAAAATTCATCGAATTCACCTCTCGTCCTTAGGATTTTACCGCCGAATCCACAATCAGCTCAGCGGCTTTACGGCGCAAAATCGTCTCTTTGACCATCTCGCCGTGGAGTTTGTCGGCCAACATTTTTTTCAGGTCGGCTTCGGTCATTTTATAAGTCTGGGCCATTTTTTCGACTTCGGCATTAAATTCTTCGTCGCTTACCGTCAGTGCTTCCGCCTTGACGATCGCTTCGAGGGTCAGTTCGGTGCGAACTTGTTCAGCCGCCGCCGGACGATAGCGCTCAGTCAGCGCAGCCAGGTCCATGTTCATGTAACCGAGGTACTTGTCCATGGCCAGCCCTCTTTGTTTCAGGCTCATATCGAGGTCCTGAATCATGTGTTCGACCTGGTCCTCCACCATGATACCCGGCACTTCAATCGTTGCATTGGCTACCGCTTTAGCCACAGCAGCCTCGCGGAACGCTGACTCATCTTTCTTTTCAGCCGCTTCCGTCAGTTTGGCCAGCGTCTTGGACTTCATTTCTTCCAGCGTATCGGCGTCGCCGGCTTCTTTGGCGAAGTCGTCGCTGAGTTCCGGCAGTTCTTTGCGCTTAATGTCATTGATCTTAGTCGTAAACACAGCTTCTTTGCCGGCCAGTTCCGGTACAAAATACTCTTCGGGGAACGTCACTTTGACTTCCCGTTCTTCACCGGCCTTGGCGCCGAGCAATTGGTCCTCGAAACCAGGAATGAAACTGCCGGAACCGACTTCCAGCGGATAGCCTTTGGACTGGCCGCCGCTGAACGGCTTGCCGTCCACCATGCCGTCAAAATCAATAATCGCAAAATCGCCATTGGCCAATTCCGCATCTTCAGCTACAACCATTTTAGCATGCCGTTCACGCAGCGCCTCGATTTGCTTGTCAACTTCTTCCGCCGTCACTTCGGTGACCGGCGCTTCGACGCTGAGGCCTTTGTATTCGCCCAGTGCGACTTCCGGGCGAGTAACCACGTTGACCGTGAACACGCAAGGTTCGCCAGCATTCAGGGTTACCTCGGTGACTTCCGGTCGGCCCACCGGCTCGACGTTTTGCTCCTTGACCGCCCGACGATAGGCATCGGGAATGACGAAATCAAACGCTTCAGCCCGCATTCCGTCGGCCCCGATACGATTTTCGATCATTTTGCGCGGTGCTTTTCCTTTGCGGAATCCGGGGATATTGACCTGTTGCGCCAGTTTTTGATAGGCCCGGTCAAATCCTTTGTTTACCTCTTCAACCGGCAGTTCGATCACCAATTCGGTAATATTGTGTTCTTTTTTTTCAACTGTAACTTTCACTTAATGTCCTCCTTTGAAT
>JBGSKE010000430.1:0-2333 GCA_041741355.1 Negativicutes bacterium
CGAAAAAAACTCTCTACCGCGGGGTCGATGGCGTTGATTTCCTGGTTGGCGTTATCAGAGACATAACGGAGATCAGACAGGCGGGAGAATTGCTGCTTCAGGCCAAGGACGGACTGGAAGTTAAGGTTAACGAGCGAACCAGTGAACTTATGGCGCTGAACGAAGAAATGACAGCCATGAACGAAGAACTGGTTCAGGCCAAGGAAGCTGCAGAAGCCGCAAATAAAGCAAAAGGCGCCTTTGTTGCAAATGTTTCGCACGAAATCCGCACTCCGATGAATGCGATTCTTGGTTTTTCGCAATTGTTGCAACGCGAGGCGGAACTGAACGGACAGCAACACGGCTATCTCGAAAATATCAATAATGCCGGTCGCCACTTATTGGGCCTGATAAATAATATATTGGAAATTTCTAAAATGGAGGCCGGGCGGACTGTTTTGCAACCGGTAGTTTTTGACTTGCACACAATGCTGCGCGAAATTGACCAGATGTTTCGTTTGCGCACGACCGAAAAAGGGCTGGGATTTTCTGTGGAGTGCATTGGCGAAGTGCCGAGAATGGTTGTGGCGGATGCAGGCCGGTTGCGACAGGTATTGATCAATCTGCTCAGCAATGCCGTGAAATTTACCGCAATTGGCCATATTGCAATGAAAGTGGCAGTTGAAAGCGAAAGCGACAAGAAATTGCATTTGTTGATCAGTGTTGAAGATACAGGTCCGGGTATTGACGAAGCGGAGCAGCGGCAGTTATTCCAACCCTTCACCCAGACCAGGCGTGGACAGGAGAGTGGGGTCGGTACTGGTCTCGGACTGGCGATTTGTCGGGAGTACATTCGCATGATGGGTGGCGATATTTCGCTTGTAAGTCAGGAGGGGAAAGGGTGCGTCTTTTCTTTCGATATTTGGCTGCGTACGGCAAATGATGATGAATTGGAGTCGCTACAGGAAACTCGGCGTATATCCGGCATTGTCAAAGACGGTCGGCAATGGAAAGTTTTGATTGTGGACGATGAAGCGGTGAACTGTGAATTGCTGGACCGAATTCTTAGCACTCTGGGTTTTTTTACCCGAAGTGCGCTCGATGGACAAACCGGTGTGGCTTTGTTCCGAGAATGGCAACCGGATATTGTGTTGATGGATCTGAAAATGCCTCGGATGGACGGATATGAGGCAATGCGCCAGATGCAGGCGATCAATCGCCAAGTTCCCGTTATTGTTGTTACTGCCAGTGTGTTTGGTGATGAACGTGAGAAGGTAATCGCTGCGGGTGCTGCCGAATTTGTCAGCAAGCCGTTTCAGGAACGCGAACTGCTGGAAAAGATTCGGCAACTATTGGGATTGCACTATCAATACGCTTTACATCGGGCAGAAATGCCGCCGCCGCTCGCCGAAACAACCTGCAATGGCGATAGGGCGATACGTCTGGACAAGATAGATCCGGCTTTGCTGGAAATGCTGCGAAAGGCTGCTGCCGGCGGGGAATACTATCGGATACTGGCGTTGCTTGATGAATTGGAAGGCAGTGATATCGAAATGGCCAATGAATTGCGCAAATGCGCAAAGAGCTTTGATTTTCCTGCATTGCTAAAGTTGTTGGCAGGGGGGGATCAAGATGTTAAATGAACCGCCGAGCAAGACGCTGCCAACTTTATTGATCGTAGATGACGTACCGACGAATGTGGAAGTTTTGGCGCGCATGTTTTGGGGCAAGGGCTACAATGTAAGAATTGCACTGAGCGGTGACCTGGCGTTGCAGATTATGCGGATCAGTAAGCCGGATTTGATATTGTTGGATATCAATATGCCAGGAATGAGCGGGCTGGAAGTTTGTGCGCACATAAAAAAAACTCCGGAATGGCGGTCTATTCCGGTGATTTTTCTCAGCGCAATGGATGATGCAGCTGACAAAGTGAAAGCCTTTGCAACCGGTGGCGTTGACTATGTGACAAAACCATTTGAGCTGATCGAAGTCGAGGCGCGTGTCGAAACTCACTTGAAACTTTACCGCTATCAACAGTACCTAGAGTCCATGGTGCAGGAGCAGGTGCGTGAAATCACCGAAGCCCAGATGGGCACGATCTTTGCTTTGGCCAAATTGGCTGAGTCCAGAGACGATGCAACCGGACAGCATCTCGACCGGGTGCAGTCTTGTTGCAAGCTGCTCGCGGAGGCATTGTACGGTCAAAACGACGAAAACTATCCGGTCGACATGCAATTTGTCAAATACATGGAACAGGCAAGTCCGTTGCATGATGTGGGCAAGGTAGGAATTGCCGACGCAATTTTGCTCAAGCCCGGCAAGCTTTCAACGGAGGAATTTGAAATCATGAAGCA
>JBGSKE010000431.1:0-5483 GCA_041741355.1 Negativicutes bacterium
TTGACTGTCAATCTTCCCGCTCGTTTCGTTGTCTCCATTCTCGACACTCATTACAGCGTACGCTTTGGTCTTCCAGCCGCTGGGCGATCGCCACGGCGGTTTTTTCAAACGCGCCGAGGCGACTGTCCAAACGGGCCAGGAGCCAAACCGAAACTGCAATCGGAAAACCGACCTGCGAGATCAGTCCGGCCCAGTCCATGGCTAGGCTAGTACGCCGGTATCCTGAATCAGGATCGACGGTTCGAGCGCGCTGACCAGGTCACCGCCGGTCGTCGCGAACAGATTTTTCGCGATGATCAGCGCCATGCTGGCGACGACTTCGGCCTTGGTCAGGCCTTCTTTCGGGTTGGCCAGCGTGAAGTTCACTTCTTTGCCGGCGGCGTTGCGAAATTGCATACGCAGTGTTTGGGTCATCGGGTACTCCTCCTCTCATTCAAATTTTGATCACCTCCTCCTTACTCGTTGGAGAGATCGGCTTCGTCGGTGCGGATAATCGCCACGAGCGCTGCGCCTTGCAGCGCGCCGAGACTAGCGCCGACATCGAACAGGTCTTGGTCGCTGGTCGACGGTTTCACGTTGGAGAACCGCAGCGTCTTGTACTGGGCCGCGCCGCTGGCGCTGGTCCCATTGGCGACCTTGATGCCGATCCGGGATTCCTGGGGCGTTTTTACAACTGCCATGAGGGTCCCTCCTTTCGAAGCGCATCGCGCTCCTGTTTATCTATAAAAAACGGGATGTTTCCCGAGTTTCCCATTGGCTTGTAACAGGCGGTTTAGAAAGATTCATATACAAGGAATATCTGAGTTTGCGCCGCGCCGCGTACATTCGGTACGCAAGCCAGCAAACGTAGCCGCGACACCGTAGGTGAGTCTTACTGGGCAGACTGAAAATGAAAAGGGACACGTCATGACGAACGTGTCCCTAACTCCGGGGATGGAGTGTGTATGGCAACCGCAGGGTAATTAGTCCTGCGGAGATGCCCGGTATTACTCGCTCCATCCCCATAGAGCCTATTCAGTTTTTGTCTACAGCTTTATTATACTGCGGCTTATTCGTCAGTGAACGCCAACGGATTAAATTTTTTGCGGATTATTTGAAAGTCTTCCACCGCCACCGCTATCGCCGCTCCCATTCGCCACTGCTCCAACGAATCGGTGAGCATCTCGCGGTCGACCGGGTTGGAGAGGAAGCCGCACTCGACAAGCGCCGCCGGGCAGATGGTTTCGCGCAGCACCTGAAAGTCGGCGGTTTTGACGCCGCGATCTTCAGTCAACATCGCATCGGTCATGCAAAACTGAATGCAGCGGGCCAGTTGCTCGCCCCAGCGGCTGCCAGGGTAGTAGTAGGTTTCGCTGCCATCCGCTTCGATACGTTCTGCACTGTTGCAGTGAATGCTGATGAAAAGGTCGGCCCGCCACTCGTTGGCGCATTCGGCGCGAAAGGACAGATCGTCGTTGTCGATCTTCTTGGCCCGGGTGAGCAGCACCTGATGACCCCGCATTTTCAGCTCAGCCATGGCAAATTTGGCGATGTACCAGTTGATGTCGGCTTCGCTGAAGCCGCCGGCGCAGGCGCCCGGTTCAAACGGGCCGCTGTGGCCTGGGTCGATGCATATCTTCATAGCGGCCTGCCGATGCCGGCGAGCAGCCGCAGCAACTCCGGCGCATTGGCGGCGGTGATTTCCATTACTGCTTCGTTTTGCCGCCGATTGGTGTCGGTCTGCAGAAAGGCGCCGTAAATCTGCAGGAAATGCGCCCGCTCGACACCGATGCGTTCACTCATGCATAGGTTGAGATAGCCGACGGCCTTCACGGCCCGATGGATCAGCGGATCGGAATAATGCGGCGTGCGGTAGGGATCGAGCTGAGCCATCACTTCGGCCCAGGCCTCCTCCGGTTGCGGATGGACCGGGGCGGCGAAAGAAACCGCTTCGCTGCGGATTTCCGAGATGCTGGGAAAAAACTTCTTGCTGACGATGATTTTGATAATTGCCTTTTCCAAGTTGTCCAGCGGCAGGTCGCCGAGTGCTTTTTGCCAGACCGCCGCCGTCAGCGACAGATCTTTTTCCTGCATCGATGGATATGCCGCCAGGGCAACGGCGACCAAACGCCGCGCTTCGTTGATTGTCATTAGTAATACGCCTCACTTTCATTGCTGCGGGTCTATTTTTTCTTGTCATTCTTGTCAAAGTGGATGCCGAGCGAAGCAAATCCCCGGGGAGTACGATTCCCCCTCCTGTTATTTGCTTCTGTTAATTGGATACGTTCGGGGTAAGCTGCTTGCCCAGAGGGAGTAAGCTGCTTACCCCTATAGGGGTAAAATTCTTGCCCCTTCGCTGCCGACAATTCTTCGGCCAGTGGATTGAGCAGTTTGTAGTTGTTGCTGCTGTGCCCGTTTTGCTTGCGATTGCAATGGTTGATGGTCAACCATTGGTACTGTTCCAGTTCGCGCAGCCCTTTTTTGACGGTCGGTTTGGACAGGCTCGACTTTTCGACCAGGGTGGCGAGTGACGGCCAGCAGATGTGGTTCTCGTAATCGGCGTATTCCTCCAGCAACTTATAGAGCGCTTTGGCGCTGCAACCCAGCCTGTCATCATTCCAGACGGAATTCGTTTTCATCGGTTTCGCCTCTTTCTTCCACAAGAACGTTTGAAACGCGACGCCTCCGCCTGGGAGTCGCCGCGTTTCAAACGATTTTCTAACAATTCAATTATATCGCGCTTATTGCAAAAACGCAAATTTATTATTGCAAATTTGCCAAGCCAGGAGTATGATGAACCCAGAACAAAAATCCAGAGGAGGTGTGCGTATGTCGAACATTACGGTTGCCCAACGCATTCGCCAGATCAGGGAAGCCAATGGAATGACCCTGGAACAGCTAGCTGCAAAAATCGATATCGATCCGTCAACCCTGTCGCGCTACGAATCCACGGACACTCGCAAGATTGCCGTTTCTGTGATCCAACGAATCTGCTCGGCGGCAGGTATCACGTTGCCGGATTTCTTTCGCGGCATGGAGGAGCCAAAATATAAGGCAGTGCCTGAGTTGGACCAATTCCCCGGCTTTGACGAAATAGTTTTGCTCAACCGAATCAGGCAATTGCCGCCGCCGTTGAAAAAGCAATTCTTGCAACATCTGGATTTTCTGGAATATCTGAAAAAACAAGGGGGTTTACCGATTGGTTGATATCACAGCAAGGCTGAAATCTTGCCATATTACAATCCGTTACAAAAACCTGCCTGAAGGCGATTCGGCCAAATACAGTCCGCGGCATGGTTCGCTTCCGCCTTCGCTCAGGCTGCCGAAGCTCGCCGCTGACAATTCGATGGACTTAGCGTTTCTTTCTGCGATGGCGGTTATTTATCACGAATTCTTTGGTCTGTCCCCAAAGGCGCGTCCTTTTACATTTTACCTCGACCGCGATCCAACGGATGAACATGTACAGATCCGTCGTGCAGCGGCAAAACTTCTGCTGGACCGGCAAGAAGTTCTGGAAGCGATGAAAATTGTCGACATGGATTTGGAAGCCTTGCAAGAACTGCTGGGCTGCAATGCGGCTATTCTATACAGCCGCCTCGGCTGCCACGACATTGAATAATATAAAAACAGCGTATTGACCAACAACAGGCCAATACGCTGTCGTTTTTTTGTTCCTGTCTTATTTACAGTACCCGCCAATCTTTCGACAACAGATCCGTGTGCGTGGCATTCCACGGCATGCATTTGTTGGGCGGCAGACAGCGCATGATGAACGGATTCATTTCGATTTTTGCGCCTTCTTTGAATGCTGTCGACAGGTAATCGCCAGCAATTACTTTTTCGCTCGCCGGGGGAATCAAAAAGATGAACTCGCCGAGGTTTTGCCAGCCTACCCGCTGGAGCCGTTTGCCTTCTTCCAATTTCGTCAATGCCACTTCAAACCCAAATCGTTCTTCGACCACACTCGTCATTCCTGTGTCTCCTCCCTATCGCTTGGTTATTCCGGCCATTTCCCGAATAGCCTGAATATTATATTCTACAGGGAGCAGCCGGAATCCTTCCTCTACTTTTTGCTATCGATATAACCGATCGCACTGAGCACCGCCACCAGTCCTTCGCCGGTCGCTCGGGCGATCTGCCAGGGTTTGCCGGTGCAATCGCCGGCTGCATATACACCGGGAACATTGGTCGCCTGATCGCGGTTGACTTTTACGAACGGTCCCTCCATTTCCAGCTCCGGCATCAGCGTTTCCGCCGGATCAGACTGTCGCAGGATAAAGATGCCGTCCATTTTCAGCTCGCCGGCATCAGTCGCCAGGCCCGTCACTTCATCGCTGCCCAGCACAGCCTGCGGCCGCGCTTTCATCACCTGCACGCTGGCATGCTTGGGCTGGTACTCGGTCTTGTATTGGGGGAGAAAATAGACGATCGGGCAGATTTCACCGAGGAAGTCGGCTTCGTGCTCGCCCTCTTCGGTATAGGCAATAACCGCCACCGGTTTGTCGCGATACAGCATGCCGTCGCAGGTGGCGCAGTAGCTGACGCCCTTGCCGACGAGGTCTTTTTCACCAGTCAGCATCGCCGCGTTGCTCACGCCGATCGCCAGCACTAGCGCCTTGGCCTCGTATGTATTATTCGGCGTCAGCAGGGTGAACGTGTCGCCGGCATAAATATTGGTCACTTTTTCGCGAATCAGCGTCGGCCCGCTGGACAAGCAGTGTTCGGCCATCTGTTTCATCAGGTCTTTGCCGGCGGTCATCGGCATGCCGAGATAGTTGTTGATCGCATGGGCTTTTTGCAGCTTCGGGCTGAAGTCCATGTGTTCAAACAGCGCCACCGATTTGTTGCGCACCCGCGCGGTGAGCGCCGCCGACAGTCCGGCCGGCCCGGCGCCGATAATTGCAATGTCAAATGGTTGATCAGACATATTACTCACTCCTCAGCCCAGGTCCTGGGCGATTTTTATTAACTTTTCGCCTTCAGCGGCGCCAGAATTTCTTCCAAGACCGAGACAAACGCTTCGTTCATTTTCTCCATCGAGCCTTCCACCGGATCGACCCGGCTATAACGGGCGGTAGCACGCAAGATCATTTCTCCGGATACGACAGAGTACGCTCGGAACTCCAGGGCAAAAAACTCCATCAGATTTTGGTCCTGCTTATTGCGAAACCGGCCCCATTCTGACAGTTTGACGGAAATCCGCACATCGGCGCTGGGGTTGTCAATCGCAACCCAGCCTTGATTTTTCGCTGCCACGAGTGCCAGTTCGGCCAGTCGTTGCCGCAAGAACGGATCGCTGGGATCGTAGAACGAATCCCCCGCCGGGCGGATGCTGATCCCCACTTCATTGCCGATCGATTTGAATACGGTATAGTTTACGCCCGGTTTGCGGAACACTTCCACCAGCCGGGTCGGCTCCGGTGCCGCCAGGACCGTGCCGGTGCACACGCTCAGAAACTAAACCGTCAATATGCCTGCCCATATCTTTTTCATATCGTTCCCCC
>JBGSKE010000432.1:0-3075 GCA_041741355.1 Negativicutes bacterium
ATAATAAGAGACTTGCTTCAAAAGAGCATAGCGATGAATGAAGCTTAGTCGAGTAATGTCGAGTTACAGCCTGTTGGACATGAAGTAGTCTTACAGGCTGTACGAAGACTGGAGCTTTTTAGTCCGTTAGGTAGTTGCTGCATGACGATACGAATTTAGGTAAAAAACAACAATGCTCGGAATTATTCAGTTTTTTAGTAATAGCGATTGATTTTAGTTGACTTTATGATCCGTGAATGATAATATTTATAACGCAAGTAGAAGCCATCCGCTTCTCACCTTACAACGCCGAGAGCTGTTGGTAAGGTTGATGGACCAGAATTGCCTTAATAGGTTGTTTTGTTGTCGAGATGCGGGTGGAGAAATCCATCCGCTTTTGTTTTACCAATAATTGAAAGAGGTGAGAGACAATTAGTAAAGAAACACTGAGAATCAATGAAGAAATTCGGGCCCGGGAAGTTCGTGTTGTAAGCGCCAACAATGAACAATTGGGAATCATGAGTTTACGTGATGCACTGCAGCTGGCGGCTGATCAACAGCTCGATTTGGTTGAAGTGGCTGCGGCGGCAAAACCGCCGGCATGTCGAATCATGGATTTCGGTAAGTTCCGCTTTGAACAGCAAAAACGTGATAAAGAAGCCAAGAAGAAACAAAAAGTCATCACGCTGAAAGAAGTGAAACTGCGACCGAACATCGAAGATCATGATTATGAAGTGAAGAAGAAGAACGCTCAACGATTTATTGCTGATGGCGACAAAGTGAAAGTTACGATTATGTTCCGTGGTCGCGAGCTTGCGCATCCGGAACTGGGTCGCCAGATTTTGGTGCGAATGGCCAATGAAATGAAAGAACCAGCATTGGTCGAACGCGAGCCTAAAATCGAAGGACGCAATATGTTCATGATACTAACGCCCCGGCCTGCCAAGGTTGTTCAACCTGCGGCAAAGCCGGTAGTGCAGACAAAAACCGCCGCGGCGCATACGCCTGCCGCGCCACAAAAGAAGGAGGAGTAAGCATGCCGAAAATGAAGACTCGCCGAGCCGCCGCCAAACGGTTTAAGATAACCGGTACCGGTGAATTCAAGCGCTCAAAATCATTTCACAGTCACATTCTGGAATCCAAATCGCCCAAGCGTAAACGTAATCTTCGTAAAGCAGGCCTGGTTAGCAAGTCGGACCACGAACGCGTCCGCAAAATGCTGCCCTACGCATAATCGCTAAGTTTGAAAGGAGGATGTTCTAATGCCAAGAGTTAAAAAAGGCGTGACCGCTCATGCACGCCATAAAAAAATACTGAAAATGGCCTCCGGTTACCGCGGCGCCCGTCGTCGCCAATACCGTAAAGCAAACGAAACCGTAATGAAAGCCCTTTGGTATGCACGCCATGACCGTCGGGCCCGCAAAGGCGATTTCCGTCGCCTCTGGATTGCCCGGATCAATGCGGCAGCCCGCATGAACGGAATTTCTTATAGCCAACTGATGTATGGACTGCATCAGGCGGGGATCGAAGTCAATCGCAAGATTTTGGCTGATCTGGCGGTTACCGACATGGCTGCGTTCACTCAGTTGGTTGATGCCGCAAAAGCGAAGTTGGCCAAGATTTCTTAACAATATCAACGCTGTTCTAAGCTCCTGACCGGGTTTCCGGCGGGAGTTTTTTTATTTAATGAATTTATTTGTAAATTTCTAAAAAAATACAGAGGGTTTTTCTATCGGTCAAGCGAATACTAAATATTAAAATATGTTAACATTGTTGTTAACAAAAGGGGGAGTTTCCATTGGCTTTGGTTACTTTGCGACAGGTTCTACAAGATGCGCGCAAGCGGAAGTATGCAGTCGGCGGTTTCAATGTGTTCAACTTTGAAACGTTGGGTGCGGTCGTGGAGGTGGCGGAAGAACTGAAAGCGCCGCTGGTGCTGGGAATTGCTGAAAGGTTGTTCAAGTTTGTCGACGTAGACACCTTGGCAGCGGCGATGGCCCGGGCTGCACAAAGAACCTCTGTTCCGGTTGCCCTGCACCTTGACCACGGTCGCACTTATGAGGGTGTGATGAGAGCTGTTCGCTGGGGATTTACTTCGGTGATGTTTGACGGGTCTGCCCTGTCGATTGCCGACAATCTGAAAAAAACTAAAGAGATTACGCGTATAGCCCATTCCCTTGGCATTTCAGTCGAAGGTGAATTGGGCTATATTAGTCATTGCGATGATGTTACCGGGATGACTTCCAACGAGTTCGCTCCCGCTGATGTTGTAATGGATTTTGTGACAAAAACCAAAATCGATGCCTTGGCTGTGGCTGCCGGCACCAATCACGGTACAGTAAAAGGAATGGGAGGCTTGAATATTGCCCGGTTGGCGGAGTTGAGTTCTGTCGTAGATGTACCCCTGGTACTGCATGGCGGTTCGAAATTAAGTAGGGAAGATTGCCGGCTGGTTATCGATAACGGAATTGCCAAGATCAATATTGCGACTGATATGTCGCTGTCAGCTGCCGAGCGATTGCGTACGGAATTGGCAAAATCACCGTCCGCCAATTATATCCACTTGATGACCTCCGTCAAAAAAGGCGTCAAAGATTTAGTGCGAAAATACATGCTAAACTTTGATTGCATCAGCCGCGCCATCTAATTCGATTGCCAGTTCGTTTTTTGACGCAAAACCGTCGTCTGCAATATGCAGAGGGCGGTTTTCTTACATCGACGAAATCCATTGGGCTAGATATAATAATATTTACTTTCCATACGGAAGATGTTGGAAACTCTATGGAGGCGAATACAAACATTGAATTTACTAGCCGGAAAACAAAGCGTCGCCAACTTGATGGATTTGTCACAGTGGCGATTGACGCCGTATCAGATTTTGACATTGGGATTTGCCGCCTTGATTGTCGTTGGCGCTGTTTTGTTGTCCCTGCCAATTGCCAGCCAAACAGGGGAAAGCACGGATTTCCTTGACGCTTTGTTTACAGCGACTTCCGCAGTCTGCGTTACCGGACTGGTGGTTCATGACACCGGAACCCATTACTCTTATTTTGGACAAACAATCATCCTGCTGCTGATTCAGGCCGGTGGCCTGGG
>JBGSKE010000433.1:0-9210 GCA_041741355.1 Negativicutes bacterium
GCCGGCGTATTGGGCGACTTGATATACAGAGGCATCGCCATGTCAAACTCACCGTTAATCTTAGCGGGGGCTCTTCCAGCAGCCTTGCTGGCAATTTTCTTCGATTTTGCGTTGAAATATTTGGAAACAAAGTCGCAACCCAGAGGCCTTACCAAGCATTAATTATATTGAGGAGAGGATCGTATGAAAAAATTTAACATCTTAGTCATTTTGTTAATTGTAGTACTGTTATTTACGGGTTGCTCCACTTCAAAAAAACAGGGAAACAACGCCATCGTGATTGGCGGAAAGAACTTTACCGAACAGGACATTTTAGTCTACCTGATGAAGCATGTAATTGAAGATCAAACAAGTTTAAAAGTTGAAACGAAAACATTCCTCGGCGGAACAAAAATTGTTGCCGATGCTTTAGATCGCGGCGACATTCAAATATACGCCGAATATACAGGCACTGCCTTGATCAACCTGTTGAAAGAGCCTCTGATCAATGATCCCAAGGCTGCTTACGACAAGGTTAAGTCAATATATCGGGATAAAAAGAAACTCGAATGGCTTGAGCCATTCGGTTTTAACAACACTTATACATTAACCATGCGGGGTGACGAAGCAAAAAGGTTAGGACTAAAGACAATTTCTGACTTGGCTAAGATCGGCGACACGCTAACGTTAGGCTGCGTCGCGGAATTTATAGAACGTCCCGACGGATTGAGCGGATTGCAAAAAAAATACGGCTTCACCTTTAAAAACAGCAAGAGCATGGACCCTGGGCTTACTTATGCAGCTGTTCGCGACAAGAAGGTCGACGTCATAGACGGTTTTTCCACTGACGGATGCATTCCAGCATTTAACTTGCAGGTCCTGGTCGACGACAAGCAGTTTTTTCCGCCTTATTATGCAGCCCCAGTAGTGAGGGCGGATTTGTTAAAAAAACATCCGGAAATTGCAAAAGCATTGAACCTGCTCGCAGGGAAGTTGGACGATAAGACAATGGCAAGCCTAAATGCCAAAGTCGACCTCGACAAAAAGGACCCCAAGGTTGTTGCCAAAGAATGGCTGCAGCAAAAAGGGATCATCAAAAAATAATCGCCTTTCATCGCCGCATCAGCAGTTGCTGCGCCAGCTTCAGCAGCAGGCCGCTGCGCAATTGGATGGCATTGGCCGGACACAATTCCTGGCAGCAATAGCAGCGGATGCATTTCCCATCATCGATCTGAGCGATACCGCCAATCAGCTGCATCGCCTGCGGCGGGCAGTGGGCAACGCAACGGCCGCAGCCGATACAGTTCGGCTGGACTACAGGTCGGGCCGTCAGCTGGCTGCGCGCGCCTTTGGCAAACCAGGCCGGTACCCGGTCTTCCAGCGATTGCATGCTACGGGGCTGAACAAACTGGTGTCGGATATTGCGCGCCTCACCGAGCAACTCAATCGATTCGAATGCAGGCGTCAGACCCAGCTCCAGACTCAGCGCCGCCACCGGCAATTCCTCCGGCCTGAACCCCATCATTTCCGCCATCACGATATCTACGGCAAAATGATTGGCGCCAGCCAGGATTACACCCGCCTGGATTGGCCGCCCATTACGCGGACCGTTGCCCTCCATCCCGGTCACCCCGTCGACAATCGACAACACCGGTTTGACCAGCAGGGCCAGGTCAACCAGCATGCCGGCAAAATCCCGCCGTTGCTGTGTCCGTAGATGAAACTGGGCTTTCTGCACGCCGACGATGCAGCCGAACATATTCTTGGTCGCGCCGGTCATCCCCATGAAGGTGTGCGTCTTCATTTTGGCCAACGAAATGACTTTGTCGACGCGCCCCAAGACATCCGTCAGATAAAACTTCTTTAGCGTCCGACCGTCCGGGCAGGGATATTCGACGCTGTGCTCAAACGGAATCAGTTCTGCGTTTTCCTGCTGACACACCGCAAGAATGCCGCACTTTTCGGCTGTTTTCAGCGTACCGGATACTCCCGGCGAGTCGCCGACCAATGGAATCGCCCCCAGCTGGCGAACCTGCCGGATCATCGCTCGCACCACTGCCGGATGGGTCGTCACCGCACATTCACTTGGCAGTCCTTCCAACATATTCGGCTTCAGCAGCACCCGCTCGCCAGCCTGGATGAACTGACCCAGTCCGCCCAACAGACTCAGCGCCTGGTCGATTTTCTGTTCAATCAGTTCTGGCGAATACTCGGCCGCACCCACGGCAGCAACCCGGTTGTTTTGCATGTTTCCCCCATGATTTTTTACGCGAAAGAAACCTTTCGCCTTATTTCAATATCACCTTGCTACGATTCTACGGTTTTGCTGCTTGTTCCTGCCAGGCCATCACCAACTCCAGCCATTATTATCAGCTGCTTTAAGCAAAGAGGCCACGCATCACTGCGCGGCCTCTTTTACTGTTTCATGTTTTACATGATGCTCCTGCCGATTACGGCAGCATCCATTTCAACCAATAGGCTTGCAGGAAGGTAATCGTGGAAATCACCAGCACCATAGCAACACTATGCCAGAGCGTGAATCGGAACAGATCGCCTTCCCGACCGACCAGGCCGGATGCTGCGGTAGCAACCGATATGCTCTGCGGCGATATCATCTTGCCGCAAACGCCGCCGGTAGTATTGGCAGCCACGGTCAAGTGAGGATCGACGCCAATCTGTTCGGCGGCAGTCTTCTGCATCGAGCCGAACAAAGCATTGGAGGAGGTGTCGGAACCGGTCAGGAATACACCCAGCCAGCCGAGGATTGGTGAAAAGAACGGGAACAATCCTCCGGTTGCTGTAAACGCCAACCCCAGCGTTGAGCTCATGCCGGAATAATTCATGATATAGGCCAGACCTAAAATCAACGAAATAGTCAAAATCGGGAACTTCAGCTGTTTCAGGGTTTTGCCGAAACAGGTCACTGCTCTGCCGACACCGTAGTTGGGAATCACCAGTAGCGACAGAATGCCGGAAATCAAGAGCGCCGTGCCGGCCGCCGACAACAGGTTCAGGGTATATTTTGCGGCATAAGGCGTGTTTTTCGCCACAACTGGCGCGGTTTTAATGACTAGCCCATCCAGACCGGGCCAGCTGTTGAGGAAGAAGGGAAACATTTTGTCGATTGCGACGACGACTTGCTTGAACTGGATATACTTGTCATCGGCCCAGAGGAAAACCAGCACGGCCAGGATCAGGTAAGGCGACCAGGCGCGAATGACTTCGCCGGTCGAATATTGCAGCACGGCTTTGCCGCCTACCCTGGGTTTTTCATCCGGGAAATGCCAGGTGTTTTTCGGTTTCCAGACTTTAAGGAACAGCAGGAAGCCGACAATGGTCACGATCGCGGCGGTGATATCCGGCAGATAGGGATTCACATAGTTGGCGGTGATAAACTGGGTTCCGGCAAACAATCCACCGGCGACCAGTACTGCCGGCAACACTTCCATGCCACGTTTCCAGCCAGCCATCGTAACCACCAGCCAGAGCGGCACGAAGAAAGACAGGAAGGGCAATTGACGACCCACGACCTGACTGATATGCATCATGTCGAGACCGGAGACCTGCGCCGCCACTACGATCGGAATCCCGATCGCGCCGAACGCAACCGGCGCCGTATTGGCGATCAGGCAGATACCTGCAGCATAGATCGGATTGAATCCCAAACCGACCAGCATGGCAGCGGTAATCGCCACCGGCGTGCCGAAGCCGGCCGTGCCCTCAATGAACGAACCAAAGGCGAAGGCGATCAGCACCGCCTGCAGACGCCGGTCATCAGTCACCGAGGCCAGTGAGTTTTTTATAATCTCGAACTCGCCCGACTCCACCGTCATATTGTATACCCAGATGGCTGTGATGACGATCCAGACAATCGGAAAAATACCAAACAACATGCCATTGAGGGTGGCGCTGATCGCCAACGGCGTCGGCATCCCCCAGACGGCGATTGCCAGCACTACTGCCGAGCCGGTGCCGATCATTGCAGCATGATGGCCCTTGGCACGACGGACTCCCAACATGTACAGCAAAATCATCAGCGGAATGGCAGCAATCAACGCAGACAAAAAAATGTTGCCTAATGGGTCATAAACTTGCACCCACTTCATTGGGAAACCCCCTCATATTCTTTTTTCGTGGCCCGTGGTTATCGCTTATTCAATGGTAAAAATTTTACCCGGATTCAAAATCAGATTGGGGTCCAGCGCTTTTTTAATTGCCCGCATCATGTCCAGTTCGTCGGGATTGGTGTATTCTTCCATCAGATGGCGTCTTTTGTAACCGATGCCATGCTCGCCGGAAAGCTTGCCGCCCAACTTGTACACCAGTGTGTAGACTTCTTTTTGGAATAGTTTTAATGTTTCATCCCATTTTTCATCCGACAAAGCGCCTTTCAGCACGTGGAAATGGACATTGCCGTCGCCAGCGTGGCTGGCGATCCTCGCTGCCAGTCCGTAGCGGGCGCTGATTTCCGCCGCCTGATGCATCAGGTTGGCGATCTGGTTGACCGGCACCACCATGTCTTCTTTCGACTGGATCAGGCTCTCTTCACGGGCCGCTTCCAGGAAGGACTTACGCGCATGCCAGATTTTGGCCGGATCGGCGACCAACACCTCCAGGGCACCGTTCTGCATGCACAGGTCATCCAGCAGCACGCTCTTGTCTTCCAGATCCTCATCACTCTGCCCTTCGACCTGGATGATGATGTAATTGCCGATATCACTATGCGGTTGTTTTGCCTTCAGGAAGTGTTCGACGCTCTTGACGGTCCCATTGTCCATGAACTCGACGCAAGTCGGTGTAATGCCGGCCTTGATGACTTTGGTCACAATGCCGATCGCCTGATCGATCGTCGGAAAAATCGCCAACAGATCAATTACATTATGCGGTAACGGTTTCAGTTTCAGCGTAATTTCGGTAATTATCCCCAGTGTACCTTCCGCGCCCATCAGTAGATGGTCCAGCGAATAGCCGGTAGTCGATTTTTCCAGTCTTCCGCCCAGTTTCACAATTTTGCCCAGCGGCGTCACCACTTCGATCGCATAGACCTGATGGCGGGTAGTGCCGTATTTGATCGCGCGGTTGCCGCCGGCATTGGTCGCGACATTGCCGCCAATCACACAGCTGTCGCCGCTACAAGGATCGCCGGCATAAAACAGGCTTTGCTCTTTGGCCGCTTTCTGCACATCATCCGTACGGACACCCGGTTGCACTACCATATACATTGCGTCAGCATTAATTTCCAGCACTTGGTTCATCCGTTCCGTGCTGACGACGATACCGCCGAATAATGGCACTGCCGCCGCCGCCAGGCCTGTGCCGCCGCCACGGACGACCACAGGTACCAGCGCGTGATTGGCCAATTTCAGGATTTCGGCAATTTGTTGTGCATTCTCGGGAAAAACGACCGCTTCCGGCATATGTTGATAGCGGGGATCAGTTTCCTCATCGTGTGAATAGGTTTCCATTTTTTCCGGGTCAATAGTTACATTTTTAGCGCCTACGATAGTCTCCAGTTCTTTCACCATTTCTGCCGTCAATGGATTGAATTTTGTCATTTTTCTTCCCCCTTCGCGTTGTGCCAACTGTTATATAATTTATCCGCGCGCTCACGCTCCCTTGCTCAGGTTATCCAGGAATTTGTCAGCCAATGCTTCTCCTGATAAATACCCGACGCTGCGCGATAAATCCTGCCACATATAAGATAAGAATTTTCGTCTTTTTTTATCTTGCGCGATAAAAACCGTCTGTATTTTTATTCCTCCAGCAACGCATCGCCATCGACAATGCCATCCGCTGCGCGGCATTATCCAGCGAACAACTCAAGACTGCTTCGATCCGCTGTTTGCGAAACTGGATCGTTTTTTCATGGACAAACAACTTTTCAGCGGCCGCTTTTTGCGTATCTGTGCCAAGCAACGCTTCCAGCGTTTCAAAGTATTCCTGCCGTTTCGGCTCTTTCATCGCCAGCAGCGGTCCCAGCATCTGCCGCGAAAACCCTTCCAGATTCGAATCCCAGATCGGCGTAAGCAGTTGAAAGATGCCCAGGTCTTTAAAATGGCAAGGCTTGCTGAATCCGTCCAATGCCGTACAAACCCAGGCCGCCTGCTTAGCCTGTTGATAGGCCGTTTTCAATCCAGCCAAAGATTCGCTGCGCCCCGCCACGCCCATCACCAGCACCGCGCCAAATTCATTTTCCAGCACCGCCTCCCAGCTTTGGCAACAACGAGAAAGCAGCCGCGGAATTTCCTCGGTTTGCGAGTCAAGATACAGAATGCCCGCGAGGGAGTCTTTGTATTCCCAGGTCATGATCGCCGGGTCCGTCGTCTGAACCAACCCGAGCAACCGGTTCAACGCAGTCCGGGCCGAGAGTTCCAGCACAAACAGGACAAACGGCCGTTCCCACGCCAGGTCCAACTCAGTCGCTTTTTCCATCAGTCTCGCCCCCGCCGGTTCGACGCTTTCGAGCAACTGGGCGAAAAATTTCTGACGCTCATGATCCCGTTTGATCTTGCTGATTGTTTCTTCGGCGGCGCGCAATTGACTGAGGTCGACGGAAAATGTGGCGATACCGGAAAACTCGCCGTTCATGTCTTTCAACAGCACGGCGAACATCTGCGCCGGAAAAGTTAAACCGTCTTTATGGCAGGCAACGATCTCCGTCGTACTGCGTCCGCCGGCAATGGTCGCGGCGACGATTTGGCTGCGTTTGGCAACCTGTTCGTTTGCTTCGCCGGCGATGAGCAATGCCGCGTCCAGGCCGTGCGCCTCATCCGCCGAATAGCCGAACAACGCTTCCGCCGTTTTGTTCCAATAGATGATCTGGTTTTCCCGGTTGGTGATCATGATCGCTTCCTGCAGCTGATTCAGCAACTGGGTCTGATATTTGGCGATAATCTCCGAGCGTTTTGCCGGCGACAGACTGGCCGCCATATCGGTATAGAACAGGATGCGTTCCGAAATGTCCCGTGACACGCCCAGCACCGAAGTCACTTTGCCGACATGATCAGTAACCAGTCGGGTAACCACTTCTGTCGATACCGTACCGCCGTCTTTACAGGATTGTTCGACATCAATCGTCTTGACGCGTTCTCGCTCGTCACCGGCTTCGAATGCCGCGATCTGTCCCGGCAAGATCAACGAATGATAAGCGACGGAACTGCTGGCAAAAGTGGCGGCGAAATCGCTTTGCATCACTTCCTGCTGCGAAAAGCCACGCAGGTTGACCACCGAAGGGCTGACATATTTGTACCGCATCGAATTTACATCCAGCAACCAAACGGTATCGACCATGTTTTCGGTAATGAAGCGATACTTCTCTTCGCTTTCGCGCAACGCATTTTCGGCCTGTTTCCGTTCAATCGCCATCGAAATCTGAGCCGCGATAATCGCCAAAACACCGCTGTCTTCTTTTTTGAACGACTGGGTCTGATTGTTCGAAAACAGGATGATAACCCCATAAACCTGCCCGCGCGAATCGCTGAGCGGCACCCCCAACCAGTCAAATGCCGTGTCCAGTTCATTGGTGATTTCACCGGCCTCCACCAGCTGGGAAAACTCTTCGGCGTTGATGTATTCGGCCCGCCCTAGCGCCATGAAATATTCGGTCACCCCTTTGCCGAGCGGCCGTTGCTGCAAAACGGAGTTGGTTTCATCCACGCAGTAGGGGCGAACGATTTTACCGGTGTTTTGATCCAGTAGAGAAATATATAAATTCTTTGCCGGCAACACCCGCTGCAACAATCGGTGCACCGTTGCGTACAACTCGTCCAGCGATTTCGCCAGTACCGCCGCCTCGCTGATTTCCCGCAACACGGACTGAATCTCGCCGTTGCGTCGCAGTTCATCATTCTGGCTTTTCAACAGCTGTTGGGCCAAATTCAGATCCTGTACCGTTTCTTCCAGCAGTTTGGTGCGTTGCCGGATACGTTCTTCCAACTGGGCATTTAGTGACAGCAGCGATTTTTTCCAATAGCCGTATTCGGCCTGAAAATGAAAATAGTTGGACAGCAGTTTGCCGATATTGTGATAGATGGCCGCTAAGCGACGGATTTTTTCCGAGTCGTTGACTTTTTGCGAATTGATCGCCGCCAGCGCCGCCATTTTGTCCTGTACGCCAATTTCATCAAAGTAGCGATTCAGCCGCTCAATCGCCGCCGCATTCGGTTTTTCCGTCCATACCTGCCCGCCGGACACATTGCCGATACGTCGGTTCAGCAGCATGATCGGCGCCGTGAAGTCGATAATGCCAGCATGGCACCGGTATACTATCGGTTCGCCGCGCTCTTCCGACAACTGGCCTTGCCTGCTCGCCTCCAGTTTGCAGCGCTTCAGTCCCTCCGCCGAACCGCGGATATGCTGCTGGCAAAGTTCGGTGAAATTGCAGTAGGGGAAGACCGGCGATCCGTCCGGGTCCGACAGCGTCGTGGCAATATCAAACTCCGCCGAAATTTCCTCGATCAGCGCCTGCAGGATTTGTTTTTCTTCCGGCGAAATCAAGTGACTGATCTTGAGATTTTTCTCTTCGATATGGGCAACGAGTTCTAGTTCAGAATGGGCCATGGAAAAATCTCCTCCCGCCAAAGTGTTGAATGTCTGTCGCGACTGCAAACCTCTCTATCAGTTCGCGTGACACTGGCCGTTTTCCTGTCTGGACGATGTCCCAGGCATTTTCTTTACATCAAGCAATATTTTTGCATTTTTTCGCGCGACCCTTGACAGTCTTTTTCGCTTCGTGCTATATTGATGTCAATTCAAATTGCCAATCAGCGAAGAACGGGACGAGTACACATGTCTGCTTTGGTTTCAGCGAGCCGGTGTCCGGAGTAATCCGGAGGTGAGATGACCGGTCCAGAGTCCATGTCGAATGGCCCCGCGAGCTGCCCACCGAACTTTTAGTAGGCTGGGCCGGTTGCCTCCGTTAGCGGGCTTAGGGTATTCGGCGCAAGCCCGTACCTGAACCAAGGGAAAACTTTTTGTTTTCCGAATTAGGGTGGTACCGCGAACCATTTCGCCCCTGTCGGGTGGAGTGGTTTTTTTATTTGCCCGAATCAGCGCACAACTTCATATGGCCCAATCAGCAAAGAACGGGACGAGTACACATGTCCGCTTTGGTTTCAGCGAGCCGGTGTCCGGAGCAATCCGGAGGTGAGATGACCGGTCCAGAGTCCATGTCGAATGGCCCCGCGAGCTGCCCACCGAACTTTTAGTAGGCTGGGCCGGTTGCCTCCGTTA
>JBGSKE010000434.1:0-3177 GCA_041741355.1 Negativicutes bacterium
CCATCACCGAGGGCTCGACATCTTTCAGCAAATAACCGGCGGCGCCGCTCTGGATCATCTTCATCATATAATTTTCATCATCATGGATTGTCAGGACCAGCACCCGCACCTCCGGACAAAGCTCCTTCAGTTTGACGGCCACCTCGATCCCGGTCAGTTTTGGCATGTTGATATCCAACAGCAAAATGTCCGGCTGCAAAGCTTCCGTTTTCGCAACGGCTTCTGCCCCGTCCGCCGCTTCGCCTATGATCTCAAAATCCGGTTCCAACGCCAAAAAGTTGCGAATCCCCTGCCGTAAAAGCTGATGATCATCGGCAATCAAAATGCGAATCGGCAAAGCGCCCACCCCTGTCGTTTTCTATTATTTTACGAGCTTGGCTTTTAGAAAAATTACAACTTCTGTTTCGACTTTCGATTTGGAAACACTCTGGAATAGTTTTCCCAGCACCGGCAGATCGCCCAAAAAGGGAACTTTATTGAAATTCTTCGTATCAGTGCTGGAAATCAAGCCGCCAATCACCATCGTGTCGCCATCTTTCAGCCGCACATTGGTCTGGGCGGAGCGGGTCGTAATCTGATAGGCGGTCGTTTTCTGTCCACCGACGTCTAAGGTGACAGTCATTGGCGTAGATACTTCGACAAAGACACTGGCGGAGATATTGTCCTCCTCGTTGGTTCGCGGAACAAACGACAAGGTAATACCGGCTTTTTTGTATTCGGTGGTATAAGTAACCGTGCCGCCGGAATTGGAAGCGTTAGGCGTAACCACCGGCAATTCATCGCCGACAAATATCGTCGCTTTATTGCCATTAAAGGTAATTACATTGGGTCTGGCCAACAGTTTCCCGTCGCCATTGGCAATCAACGCATTCAGCGTCGCATTGACGCCAAATTTGTAAACTTGCCCATCGCCGCCGGTCACAATACCAATGGGAAAATAGCTTGTTGTGGTAGTCGAAGAGGAGGAAGACGAGGAAGACGAGGCTGAGGGAAACTGCGACCAGGACCAGTCAATCCCCAGCGATTTCGATGCATTCTTGGATAGCGCCATCACTTGCGCTTCCAGCAGAATCTGTTGGTAGGGAACGTCCAGTTCTTTGAGCAGCAGCTGCACTTTCTCTATCTGCTCGGGTGCGCCAAAAGCGATCAGCGAATTGGTCGAAGCGTCGGTATTGAGGACCAGTCCCTTGATCCCTTCCTTGTTGGCGCTGGAAGTCGTCGAGGCCGACACCTTGCCTGCCAAAGTACCGCTACCGGAGCTACTGCTCGCCCCGGGATTTTCCACCATAAATTCACTGTCACTCTTGCCGCCGCCAACAATGATATTTTTTATATGATCGGCGCGGGCATATTTCAAGGGAAATACCCTGACCAAACCAAAGCCCTTTTCCATTTTTTCCAGACTGGCAAACACGATTACATTGCCGGTCCGGTGCATGCTGAGCCCTTTGGAACGGGTGATCGTATCCAGCGCTGCCTCAAACGGGATGTTTTTTAGGTTCACGCTGATCTTGCCGGTAACCGAATCGTCAATCACCACATTGACCTTGCCGATCGTTGCCAAACCAGTCAAAACGTCACGCACGTCCGCATCGACCACCGACATGGTAACCATCGGCGCGGCGCTTGCGAGACCGGGACAAACAAAAGCAAAAGATAGGGCAAAGCAGCAAAAAACCACGCAAATACGGGATAATCTCAACACCATATCACTGTCCCATCTTCAATACTATAGTCCCGGCAGAACCGGACAAAGTCACCGAATTAGCGCTAATCGAGTCGATCCGATAAGCCCCGGCTGACTCGCCCACCCGGTGCGAACGGCTGATCGTTCCCTGTCGCAAAATAGCTACCCGCGTCGAATCGCCCATGATAATACCGGTCAACACCGGCATCGGCCCGCTTGCCAAGTTTCGGGCGCCATTCGTTGCATTCACGCCGGGTTTCGGCTCCTGCGGCAGCAGCCGCGCATATTCGGCCGGCGGAGCAAAGATGTCGCGCACGATCTGTCCAGCCACCTGCGCGCCCTCCGGTAAAATCGGCGTTTTGTTGTTGATGGCGGCATTGGGTGGAGCAGTCGGCACAGCCACAGAGGCTGCTGCAGGAACAACGGGGGCAACGGGAACGGCTGGCGGCGTTTGCGTCGCCACCCATGGCGACATCGCCGGATCGGTAAACAGCAAAACGGCGCCCACTGCAGCCACGCCAAATAATACTATAATCAATAGCCGCTTCTTTTGGGCATCCATACCGCTTTCAAAAATCCTTCCCGCCATTTTTTGTTTCGCTAGTATTGTATCTTATTGTTATTGTTATTCGCTAGTCGACAGAAAACTCCTGTACAGGAAACCTAGTTCCCAACAATTCTTAACAGGTTTATTTTAGCTTGGCCAGCTTCGGCCCCATAATCCGTTTGTAGGCTTCAACGCCCGGTTGGTCAAACGCGTCCACCTGTGCCAGTTCGCCCTCGTAGGCGATCGATAGCGCCAGTAGATACAACAGTTCTCCCAGGTGGAACGCAGTTAATTTCGGCAATACAAAGACAGCGCTAAATCGCCCGTCGGCCGCCAATGCTTCGGCATTGGACTCGCGGGCCACTTCCAACGCATCCGCCATCGACAATCCGGCAAATTTGGCCACAGCCGCCTCGCCAGGGAATACATCCGGCACGACAACTGTTTTACCCCAGTCTGCCAGACGCAGGAACTGCACCACCTTGTCCTTGGCGCCGTCCTGATGTTGCTGGGTCTGGGCATGCATATCGGTGGCGCCCACTGCCACGATCGGCGTCCGGCCATAGTATACCGTTTCGCCAGCCCGGTTTACCCGTTTGCCAAGCGACTCGGCGAGCAACTGGATATACCACTCGGACACCGACTTTAAATAGTCAGCGTAAGGCATGAACACTTCGAGCCGGCGTCCGTGATTCGTCGCCGCCAGATACTTCAGCGTCGCGTTGAGCAAGGCCGGATTTTCATACAACTCTGCCGACTGACATGCCTCATCCATGGCCCGCGCGCCAGCCAAAAATTGTTCGATGTCCATGCCGATACAGGCCGCAGTGACCAGGCCCACTTCGGCAAAAATGCTAAACCGGCCTCCCACGCCATCTGGCACGGAGAACATCGGCCAGCCATGGTTACGCGCCATGCGGTGCAGGACAGTTTCCTGCGCGCC
>JBGSKE010000435.1:0-2486 GCA_041741355.1 Negativicutes bacterium
ATTCGAAACTTATAAGTTTAACCCGGCAAAAGCCAAAGAACTCCTGAAAGAAGCCGGCTATCCGAATGGTGTGGAAGTGGGTACCATTATTTCTTATCCGTCGCCGACGTCATTCAACGGAATCATCGCCCAAGTGATCCAATCGAACTTAGCTGATGTCGGAATTAAAGCCGAAGTTCAAATTGCTGAAAACGCGATTATCACACCGAAAATGTATTCCCAGAACTATGACCTGGCTGTTTTTTCCGACTCAAACAACTTTGACTTTAACAATATTCGTCAACAAGTTCACAGCGAGTCAAAGGGTATGTACTTGGTTAAATACAAAGATGGCAAGTTTGATTGGCAGCAAATCGAGAAACTGGTTGCGTTGGGTGCGACTGCATCGGATAACAATGAACGACTGAAACACTACACTGAGTTGTGGAAAATCATTATGAATTCAGCTACAATTGACCCGCTGCTCCATCGACCGGTTGCTATTGTATGGGCTAAAGGCTTAAATATCGGAAAACCGGTACCAACTTACTATAAAGTAAAAGACTTCTCTTGGAAGAAGTAACGGGTTGTCTAATTTAATTTAAAATTTAGGCTGTCTTTATTAAAGACAGCCTAAATTTTAAAAAGTTCCCCTTTCGTTCCCGTGCCATTTAAGGAGGCAGGAAAATGTATAGATATGTCATAAAAAGGCTGCTGTTTCTGATACCTTCCGTATTAGGCGTAATTTTTATCCTTTTTTTGGTTATGAGCATGACTCCTGGTGATCCAGCCAGAATACTGCTGGGGGACGCCGCGTCGCAAGAGCAAATCGCTGAATTGAATCATCAGCTTGGCTATGACTTGCCATTTTTAGAAAAATATGCGCGCTATGTTTACCAAATGGTGGTACATCAAGATTTTGGCGTATCGTATTTCACGAAACAATCCGTATTCGAAGAAATTTGGCCAAGATATATCGTAACTGTCAAATTGGCTTTTATCGGGGTTGTTCTGTCATCGTTGATCGGCATACCGTTTGGTATTTATACGGCAGTCCGACAATATTCGCTCTGGGATACGATCCCGTCACTGATTGCTTTTTTTATTGCCGCGATACCGTCTTTTGTGTTGGGTATGCTGCTGTTGTATTTGTTTTCCCTAAAGCTGAACTGGTTCCCGTCGTACGGGATTGAATCCTTCAAAAGCTATATCATGCCGGCGCTCGCTGTGTCGATTCCGCCTGCTGCGATTAATCTGCGTTTTACCAAATCTTCAATGCTGGAGTCGATTCGTCAGGATTACGTCCGCACAGCCAGGGCTAAAGGGGCTTCGGAAAGCACGGTTATTTGGAAACACGCCCTGAAGAATGCTTTGCTGCCTGTTGTCACAAACGTCGGTATGAGCCTGGGCAATTTGATCTGCGGCGCAGTTGTGGCGGAAAAACTGTTTTCCATTCCCGGGATTGGCAGCTTGATTGTAGACCGTATTACCTATAAAGACGAGCCGGTTATTATTGCCGGAACAATTTTGATTTCGGTCTGCTTTACCGTTGTCATGCTGCTGGTTGATTTGATTTACGCGTATATTGACCCGCGAATTCGGGCCAAGTATGCAAGAGTTAAGGGGTGATCTAATGGAAAACACCATGTCGCAAAATGCTCCAGAAACTGCAGAAAAAATAGTTTTCAAAAAACAAAGCCAGGCGAAAGAAGTATGGCGCATGTATAAGAAAAATAAAGGCGCGATGATCGGGCTGGTGTTGTTTTCGTTTATTCTGGTTATGCTTGCCGCGGCGGAGTTGATTGTACCGTATTCAGCGGCAACCAAAGGCGTCTTTTCGCAGATTAACCAACCACCGTCGGCGGCGCACATATTTGGCACGGATTCCTACGGTCGTGATGTGTTCGCCAGGGTGCTGTATGGTGGCAGAACATCTTTGCTTGTCGCGATACTTGCAACCATGTCATCTTGTGTGATCGGCAGTACGCTCGGCGCGATATCAGGTTACTTCGGCGGCAAAGTTGACAGCATTATCATGCGGTCGCTGGATATTTTCATGTCTATTCCGGATATTTTATTTACCATGGCCGTGGTTTTTGCCTTAGGGGCCAATTTTCAAAACTTGTTGATCGCGCTTACCCTGGCCTATTTCACCAACTATGTGCGATTGGTGCGGTCACAGGTGTTAACCCTTTCGGAACAGGATTACGTCGAAGCCGCCAAGGCGGGTGGTTCAGGCAGTACCCGCATCATTCTTTCCCACATTTTGCCCAATGCCATGGGCGTAATTATAGTCAATACCACCTTGAATGTCGCCAAAATCATTCTCTACGAGTCAACTCTAAGCTTTCTGGGCCTTGGTATGCCGCCGCCCGCACCGGAATGGGGACTGATGCTGGCCGAAGCGAGAGAATTCATGCGCGCGGCGCCCCACCTGTTATTCTTCCCGACCATGGCAATTGTCGTGGCTGCTTCTTCAATTAACTTAATCGGCGACGGTCTTCGTG
>JBGSKE010000436.1:0-8204 GCA_041741355.1 Negativicutes bacterium
GGAGCGCAACAAGGCTTTTGAATTGGGAATCGCGCCATTGGTTCGAGTCGTATCTTATGCCAGCGCCGGCGTGGCGCCGGAGATTATGGGAATCGCACCTGTGCCGGCAACTCGCAAAGCATTGAGCCTTGCCGGATTATCTATGCAGGATATTGACTTGATAGAACTGAACGAAGCCTTTGCCGCTCAAAGTTTGGCGGTTATCAAGGAATTGGCGATGGATACCGACAAAGTGAATGTGAATGGCGGTGCTATTGCGCTGGGGCATCCCATCGGTTGTTCCGGCGCCCGGATCATCGTTTCGTTGATTCATGAGATGCTGAAAAGAAAGTCCCGTTATGGATTGGCTACGCTATGTATAGCAGGCGGTCAGGGCAGTGCAGTGATTCTCGAAAATATGCAAATCTGATCCGCCGGGTAAATTACAGTACGATGGTCAGGTGATTGCGACCGGCGACTGAGGAATAGCTGCTGCTTTTGGCCAACTTTTCGATTAACCGCAGCGATAGGTTGTCGTCATCAGGCAGCGCCAGGAAAGGATTTTGCTCTGCGCCGGCATAGTCGAGCAGCAGCTGGAATTCAGCGGTTTTCTCCGAGTATTCCAGGGTCAGGTCGATTTCCGGTTCACCGCCGGCCAGCGGCAGCAGTAGTTGGCCCAGCACTTCCTCCACGACCAAAAGGATATGGCTGACGGTTCGTTTGTCGGCGGTATGGCGGGCGCAAAACAGCTCGATATTGGCATTGAGCTTGTATAGGTCAAAATCTTGGCTGACGATTTTCTCGTTTAGCTTGCGGATTCTTTGGATAAAGATCCGCGTTTTTTCTTTTTGCGGGTTTTCAAAAATGTCGCCCGGTTTGCCTTCTTCATAGATGATTCCTTCGTCCATATAAAACACGCGGCTGGAAACATTTTTGGCAAAATCCATTTCGTGGGTCACGATCGCCATTGTCATGCCATCTTTGGCCAGACGGCGAATTACGGCCAGCACCTCGCTGACCATCGTTGGGTCGAGAGCCGAGGTCGGTTCGTCAAACAGAATAATCTCCGGGTCCATCGCCAGGCAACGGGCAATCGCCACCCGTTGTTTTTGGCCGCCGGACAGTTCGTCAGGGAATTGGTCGATTTTTTCCGACAGACCGACCGATTTGAGCAGTTCGATCGCTTTGGCTTCGGCTTCTTGGCGCGATTTTCCCAGCAGTTTCATCGGTCCGATTGTCAGATTGCCAAGGACCGTAAGATGCGCATATAAGTTGAACGACTGAAACACCATGCCCATTTTGCGCCGCAGCTTCGGCTCGTCGGCGCCTTTTTGCAGGATATTCTCGCCGTCAATCAGGATACTGCCACCAGTGGGGCGCTCGAGCAAGTTCAGGCAGCGCAGAAATGTGCTTTTGCCTGTGCCGGACGGACCAATGATCGAAATAACTTCGCCTTTGCGAATTTCGGCGTTGATATCATTCAGCACCCAGTTGCTGCCGAACTGCTTGGAAAGGTTTTTGACACTGATCATGGTTTATGCCTCCTTACCATGGCCGCGATGTCGTTTTGCAGGTAGGGGATGGAAAACTCACAGGCCGTCTGTCTTTCATTCAATTTGTAGAAATTGGCGATGGCCAGGTCGATTTTGCCGACTTGCAGCGCCGCGATCATCGCATCATAGGACATATCGGTGATTTCCAGCTTCATTCCCAGACGCTCTGCCAACAGGTGCGCCAGTTCGATGTCGAGTCCGGCCATCGCCCCGTTGGACATATAGGCATAAGGTTCGCTCAGCAGGCAGGTCCCCATCCTGAGCATGCCGTTGCGTCCGTCCAGGTTGATTTTTGCCAATGTCGGGGTTCCCGATGACAGAATCCATTTTTGTTTTAGTTTTTCAATCGTTCCATCCTGTTTGAAATGGCTGATCGCTGCGTTGACTTGCCTATGCAGGTCGGTTGCGTCGCGTCGCATCGGAATGGCAATTTCGACCGACGATAGACGTTCCGGCAATATCTCGAAATCCTGTGGGTGTTTTGCCAGAATATATTGCAGCGTGTTCCTGTCAAACACAAACGCGTCCACCTTGTTGGTGCGCAGCGCCAGGGCGGCGTCGGCGGGATATACCATATCAACAACTTGGCTGGTTTTATATTTGTCACGGATGACAAAATCGCCGGTGGTGCCGGTAATGACGGCAACCCGTTTGCCGCCCAGATCAGCCAGGCTTTTGATCTGTCCGGTTGAAACGGTTGGTTTGTTTTCTGCGGCAGGCTGGCTATTATAGAAGTAGACGCCGCCGCCAAGCCCCAGCACCAGTGCGGCAATAACCAGCAACTTGCCGGCGCCGGGCGGACCGGACTGATTGGCGCCGCGTTGTTGCCTGCGCGGGTCGGTAAAGCGTTCAAACCCATCCAGCAGTTGCAGCAGCAGGGCGGAAATCGCAAAGTAGAGGACCGCTGTCATCAGCAGCGGGAAAAAAGCATCGAATGTGCGACTACGGATGATGTCACTCGCTTTGGTCAAATCTTGTACCGCAATGTAGCCGACAATGGAGGTCATCTTGACCAGCGAAATGACCTCGCCCTTATAGACGCTGAGCACCCGCCGGATGGCCTGCGGCATGATGATATAGACAAATGTCTGGATTTTGCTGAAGCCGCCGGCAATTCCCGCTTCGGTCTGGCCCCGGTCGATGCTTTCAATAGCGGACCGGAACATTTCCGAGACATAGGCGGCGAAGTTCATGCCGAAGGCCAGTACGGCGACCAGGACCGGCGATACGTTGGCTTTGCCAAAGACCACGTAATACATGATCATCAGCAGCACCAGCACCGGCACGCCGCGCATCAGCGAAATATAGGCGCGGGCAAAAGCCTGAAACAACTTGCGTCGCGACATCCGCATAAAGCAGATGAACGCGCCCAGCAACGTGCCAAACACGACGGCGAAAAATGAAATGACCATGGTGGTTTTTAACCCGTCGAGAATTAGCAGGTAACGGTTTTCGTGGATGATGTTGCTATAAAATCCATCGCTGACGCTTTGGATAAAGCCGCTGGAACGTGCCGCCTGCGGCGCTGACCCGGCCAGGTGGGCGATGTTTTTCTTGAGTGCGATCACCGCCGTTTTGTCTTTCATGTAGGGAAGGCTAAAGTCGACTTGCTTTTGCCGTTCGGCGTTGATCGCGATGCAATCGGCGATCATATCCACCTTGCCGGTAGCCAGCGAAGCGATCAGTGCGGCAAAATCCATCGACAAAATTTGCAGGTTGATGTTTTCCTGGGCGGCAAAGGTCTGGATCAGTTCGATGTCAAAGCCGACATATTCACCATCGATATAACCTACGCTCGGCAAATCGCCGATCGCGACGCCCAGGACCACATTGCGTCCGCTCGGGCTCGCCTTGAATTTTGGCATTTTAATCGTGTCCAGGTCGTTTTCAAACCATTTTTTATACATGGCCTGCAGCGAGCCATCAGCTTGGCTTGCCTGTAGAAATGCGTCGAAACGGGCCCGCAGTTCCGGGTTGCTTTTGCTGAACCCGACGCCAATCGGGAAGGTGAGTATTTCATCAGTCAGGATGCCGACTTCGCTGTTGTCCTTCAGCATAATCTTGGCGGCGGCGAAGTTGGTGATCGCAACGTCGGCTTTTTCGCTTTTTACTGCCAACAACAGGTCGGTCTGGGAATTGTAGCGCAGTACCGTGGCGGCGGGAAACCGTTCACTGGCAAACTTGTCGTAAATAAAGCCGCTGCAAACGCCGATGCGCTTGTCAGCCATATCTTCGACGGTTGCAAGGCGGGTTGGCGGCGCCTGTTTGCTGCAGCCGCTGAGTAGCGCCACAAATAGCATGAGAATGACGAGCAGACAGGTTGCGGTTTTCTTCATCAATTTTCCTCCTGAATACAAGTGCGATGATGTTTGTTTTTGACGTGACCTGGTTGCAAAATCGGCGATTTTTCTCTATAATTCGACATAAGATCGGCGGATTCCTATTCCTTGCCAGGAGCAAAAGTACGCTTATTGTTGGGAGCGAGTGCGTGGAACCATTTATGATGTTGTCAATCGTATCGGCCATTACGTTTCTGGCTAGTGAAATCATGGGAATCTACATATTTCAAGTCGGCAAAAGGACAATGATCAATCGGTTGTTCTTTTTTTCATTTCAGTGCTTGGCTATTTGGTCATTAGGGCTTATTTTCATCTATCAGTCACGGGATCAAGTCAGTTTTTGGCTGGGTGATAAGGCCTCGGCAATTGGTTGGATTTCTTTTGTCGCTTTATTTCTCCACATGAGCCTAATCTTGACGGAAAACACTCACATCATCAATAATCGTTGGAAACTGGGGTTGCTCTATTTGCCGACCGCAGTTCTGTTTGTCTGGGAGGTATTCTTTTTAGGTCCAAATGTTGGTCGGCAAGCTGTTGATACGTTTTATCTGGCATACGATTCTTATTACATCGTTTATTGCACAATTGCTTTTTTCTGTTTGGCGACATGGGGGTACAACAGCGATTCGAAACGAGTCAGAACGCAGGCGGCTATTGTGGCTGCCACTGTTTTGTTTGCTGCAGTGTCAGCCTTTTGCATGGAACGGTTTTTTCCATTGATTATTGCTGGTGAAGGACGGGCCGACCCCCTACATATCTTTGTTTTTGTCATGTTCGCGGGGTTTTGGTATGCGGTCAAGCGCTACGATATCTTTAATCTTTCCGCGCTGATTAAACCCGAAGATATTCTCGACAGGATTACTGAGCTGGTGATTGTTGTCGATACAACCGATACCATATTGAGAGTCAATCCGAGTTTTGAAGCATTGACAGGATACTCGCAGGAAGAAGCTATTGGCGCCAAGTGTACCCGGTTTCTTGCTCGATCAACCGGTGATGGATGCTGGTTAGCAAATGAAGACTTGGTCGTGGAAGCGGTAATTCATGCAAAATGTGGCGAAACGATTCCGCTTCAGGTTCGGACATCTACTATTTATGATCAGGTCGGTGAACGTGCCGGTGTATTAGTGATGTGCCAGGATTTGCGTCTAGTCAATCTACTAAAACAAGAAATAGAAATTCGCAAGCGTAATGAGTCTGACTTAGAGTACAATAGCTTTCATGATGCACTTACCGGCATGTATAATCGGGCATATTTCGAGCTGCAACTGCAAAAACTAGAGGCGGAAAACCAATACCCTGTCGGAATTGTAATTGCTGATATTGATGGGTTGAAATTCGCCAATGATACTTTTGGCCATAGCAAGGGCGATGAACTACTGTTGGCGGCTGCTGGTATTTTAAAAGATATTACAACTGACCAGGGAATCGTTGCTAGAACTGGCGGCGACGAATTTGTTATCCTGGTCAGCAAGTTTGAGCAGGAGTGGATGCGCAAGATTGAAGAAGACCTCAAGCTGGCTTTAGAAAATTATAATGGCGGTATGCCAAAGGTGCCGCTGAGTATATCTATTGGCTGCGCTGTGAGCCAGAATCCGCAAGAACGGATTGTCGACTTGTGTAAAACCGCAGATAATAACATGTACCGGGTGAAACTGAGTCAAGGACAAAGCGCCCGCAACTGTATGGTACAAGCGCTGATGCATACATTGGGCGCCAGAGATGTGGAAACGGAAGACCATGCGGAGCGACTGCATGATTTGGCGATACAATTGGGGAGCCAGATTGGATTGTCTCGCTATGAGTTGGCGGAACTGGGGTTGTTGGCACAGTTCCATGATTTGGGCAAAGTAGGCATACCAGATCGAATTCTTCTGAAACCAGGCCCATTGGATAGCGAAGAGTGGCTAGAAATGAAGCGTCATCCAGAAATCGGTCACCGTATTGCCGGCTCAGTTTCCGAATTGATGCCGATTGCCAAACTCATTCTGCATCATCATGAACGATGGGATGGACAGGGCTATCCGTGGGGAATCGCCGGGGAGCAAATTCCATTGGGATGCCGAATCCTTGCGGTTGTTGACGCTTACGACGCAATGACAAATTCGAGACCGTATTGCGCCGCGTTGCCGCCGGAACATGCACTCGCCGAGATCGGCCGCTGCGCCGGCACCCAGTTTGACCCAGTGATTGCCAAAGTGTTTATCGACATGATGACAGTGCACTGAGAGAAGCTGCTTATGTGAGTGTGACAACAAAAAAAACGACTATGCCCAGAAGTTGCAAGCTGAAAAGCTGTATGGGCGTAGTCGTTTTTTTGTGGATGCGTATCGTATTTGAGGCCAGTGAATTATAATAGAATCGACAAGATGGAATTTTCGGAAAAATTAATCCATGGAGGCACTGGACACGGCCAATGAAAGGTTGACAGAGCAGAATGAAGAGCTGGAAGCTATGAACGAAGAACTTGAAGCGCTAAATGAAGAATTGCAGCGCCTGACCTTGGTGGATGGATTGACAGGCATTGCCAACCGGCGCTATTTTGACGAGTACTTGGTGCGGGAATGGCGGACAGGGCAGCGACAACAAAAACCAATGTCGCTCATAATGGCCGACATTGATTTTTTCAAGCTGTATAACGACACTTACGGGCATCAGCGGGGTGATGACTGCCTGAAATCAATTGCCAGTGTGTTGAAAGGCAGCAGCAAACGGACCATAGATATTGCTGCCCGTTACGGGGGCGAGGAGTTTGCCGTTGTGTTGCCGGATACCGATTGTATCGGAGCTATGGTTGTTGCCGAAAAATTAGGCAGTGGGTAGAAAAACTGCAGATCGAAAACCGTGAGACACCTATCGGGCGAGTTACAATCAGTCTCGGGGTGGCTTGCTTGACGCCTTCACTGGGAGAGTCGTCCGCTGCGCTTGTTTCACTGGCGGATAAAGCTCTTTATCAGGCGAAACACGAAGGCCGCAATCGAGTGGCGATGGGACAAGGAGATGCTCAGGCGTTGTCGAAGGCGACTATTATTACCAGTTGAAGGCGGAACAAAACACCTGATGATCGGCTTACTAAACTATAAAAATGAAAGGGGAGATCCACTATGTTGCAGGAAATACAATTGGCCGGAAATCTTGTCACCATCAAATTGGGCGGCAGTATGTATGCCGTGGATGCTGCATCCTTGCGTGATGTTGTCCAGGAGCTGATTAAGAAAGATAATAAGAGTTTCCTGTTTGATCTTTCGGCAATTGATTATATGGACAGCACCGGTCTTGGTTTGTTTATTTACCTTGACGAAGAATTGAAAGGAAAAAATGGCAAGTTAGTCCTGAAAGGGTTATCCGGCCGCGTCAAAATCCTGTTTGAACGAACCCGCTTGTATGATGCTTTTAAGATTCAATCCTAGCGTTGTCAATAAATAGTGCACGGGGAGGGAACTAAAATGTCGTTTTTAAAAGATGTCCGACTGTCAACCAAAGTCATCGGCATAACTCTGTTCTTGAGCATTTCTTTTATCGCCCTGATCGCGCTGTATATTACTCCCACATTTAATGCTGCATTGGATCGCGATGCTGTGGGAAAATTGCAAAATTTAGCCGAAACCGCCCATGATACTATCAAGTTTTACCACAGTCAGGCCCAGCAAGGAAAAATGACTGAGATCCAGGCCCGCGAACAAGCTAAACAACAGTTAAAGGCGCTTCGTTACAGCGGCAACGAATATTTTTGGATAAATGACTATGCGGGGGTTATGGTCATGCATCCCATCAGTCCTGATCTCGAAAGGAAGAATTTGTTCGAATTTAAAGACCCAACCGGTTTTCGGCTTTTTGCCGCCATGGTCGAGACAGTCAAGTCCAACGGCGAAGGTATGGTGCGTTACCAGTGGGCCAAACCAGGCAAGAGCGATCCCCAGCCCAAATTTTCGTATGTCAAGGGTTTTGAGCCTTGGGGCTGGATTGTCGGCACCGGCATATATGTTGACGACCTGGATGAACTCAAGAAAGATTTTCTTTTTAAAATTTTCTTTTCCGTGGCTATTGTCGTTCTAATTTCGCTGACAATTGTCTTCGTCCTGATTATT
This sequence comes from Negativicutes bacterium, assembly GCA_041741355.1. GTDB lineage: Bacteria > Bacillota > Negativicutes > UBA1444 > UBA1444 > UBA1444. Next base: position 7,960 of record JBGSKE010000436.1, read on the forward strand.
ATTCCATTGAAAAAAAACATCAAGGATGTTTTGAGTTACATAATAGATCTTTCTCACTATGATTTTACTCATACGCTTAATCTTCATCAAAAAGATGAGATCGGCCAGATGGTAGCTGAATTAAATGGAATGGCCAAAGAACAAAACCGCATTATGTCGATTGTCAGAGGTTCGTCGGATGAACTGGCCGCTGCCGCCCAACAGATGGCAGCCTCCTCGCAGGAAGTCACATCCACTACCGAAGA
>JBGSKE010000437.1:0-22674 GCA_041741355.1 Negativicutes bacterium
GCCGACCCTTTACAGTTTGAACAGGGAGCGCAATAATACTTGGGAATCGACGGATCCAGCACGTCCTTGAACGCTTCCAATACTTGCCGCGCCTTGCGCCGGCTCGATAGATTGTTGCGCCACTGCGGGAAGTTCTGTGAATTCATGATCGCAAAACCGCTGCCGCCGCCACAGCAATAGTTTTCTGAACCGGCATTGGGCATCGGATAAATTTGGTTCTTGGGTACGATAGCGTTCAGGATTGTCCATTGCGGTTTCAAAATCCCCATCAGCCTAACTATATTGCAAGGGTCATGCATCGTAACCGGAAAATTGTTCTGTTCCGGATTAAACTTGATTTTTCCGCTGGTCACAATATCGGCCAAAATTGGCAGACAACTTTCGCGCGGGATGGCTAGGTCGCCGACACAGATCCGATCGCCAATCGTCACTGTCGCTTTGGTGGCGTGTCCGCATTCACCAACCACAATCTTGCCGACTCCGAGTCGCTTGGCAGCCTGGACCTGGGCCACCAGAATTTTGGCAAACTGCACGTCGTCGTACCAGACTCCGTAGTTTACTCCTTCATAGCCCATGGTTTCCGACGACAGGGTCCAGTTGATCCCGGCAGCATCAAACAGAATCGCGAATGCGGCTGGGTTTTCCGGCCAGGCCATGAATTCACCGGCATTATGTAGCAGCAGGAAATCGGCTCCTTTGACATCGACCGGAATCTTGATCTTGCGACCGATCTTCTCTTCGATGATCTCTTCCACCATTTCCAGCGTATCAAGAAAAGCCGCGGTCCCCATACCGGTCGTAGAACCGGATTTCAGATGGTTGACAGTACCAGACTTATGAACCGCATCCGGTGCAATTCCCATCTCCTGGCTAAACAATTTGCGTATTTCGCGAGCAATCAAAGCGTTATCGACGCCCACCGGGCAGGTTTGAGCGCAGCGTCGACAGAGACTGCAACGATATACCAGTTCAGCCAGCCGGTAGACGACCCGCCAGTTCAGTTCCAGATCGGCGCCGGCCCATTTGCCGAGCAATTTGCCTGCCGTGGTGAAATAACGGCGATAAATCCGCCTGAGCAACTCCGCCCGGTAGTTGGGTCGATAGATATCCTGATAGCCGCTTTCCGGGTAGACCGGACAAGCCTCGTTGCAAGTATTGCACTGCACGCAATAGTCCGTGCTGAGCGTGGTGGGTTGCAGAAAGCCCCAGTTGTTTTCTTCGCTGAAGACTTTTTCCAATCCTTTGAGAAAGTCGTTGACAATCTTTTCTTCTTGCTCCGGTGTCTGGGGAATCGGCAAGTTGAGCGCCGAGAATCCATCCAGCGAGAAATCGTACTTTTCCTTCATCGCCGTTTTTACATCTTTAAAAACAATCGCATCTTCGCCAGGCAGCAGGGGAATGTCCGCCGGATCGACCGGACACAGTACCGGGGTTTCCTGCCCAAAATCGCGGATCAGCACTTTCTTCTTCATTGTTTTTCAGCCCCTTCCTTCCCGGCCTTGACTTCAACGGGCGATACCTGGGCCAGCCAGGACTGGTTCTGTTTGATGTGGGAGGCAGACCAGGAAAGTTCCCCCCCCAACGAGTGGGTGACGTCTTTCTCCAGCGAGCTGCCGGCCTTCATCGGTTCATCATCCCACATGATATCGTGGTAAAAAAAGTACTTTGCAGCATAATGGCTCATGCGGCTGAACGGGAGATAAGCCAAAAACAGTCCCATGAAAAAGATTTCCAGTGTAATCAGCCCGTGACCGGGTACCGCCGGAGAAAATGCCAGCAACGATCCGAGTTGCGACCGCAGCAGGGCAAAGTCACGATCGACGAAAAACCAGGCTGCCAGTCCCGAACCGAACATCGCAATCAGCAGCGACAGGTTGGCATAGGCCGGGATGTCGGACATATCGCGCAGACCTTCATCGCTAAGGCGCAGATAAAGTAGCCAGCAGGCGCCGCAGACGCCGCAGATCATCGCCAGTACGCCAGCTATGGCCGTGCCGTAGTACAACGCAGAGACCCAGAACCAATCATTGATCGACACCACAGGCAGCCCCAGCAGTTTTTCCACGCCAGCGCCCAGCAGTAGCAGCATTAGTAGCAGGATCGCCAAATAAAGTCCCAGATGCATCGGAAACGAACCGACCCAGACTTTGGGATTATGGATGAACGCTTTGCGGATGAATAGAATCTCCATGAACATATAGGTGAATTCATTCCACAAGCTGGTTTTTTGCTTTGTCTTATGGAAATCGATCTGTTGATATTTAGAACCGCCGACCCGATGCGGCAACGGATACAAATCCCAGCGCAGGTGACGGGGCATCGTGGCATAACCGTAAACCTTCCACGCCGTTACCCCGATGAACAGCAAGGTGCATAAGTACAAATAAGGACCGCCGAAAAACCAACCAATCGCGTTCATAATCCACCTCTTGATTTCGAAAATCCAACGGCAGGGAAGCAAGTTGTACTGACCATGATGACGGCCGGCACGACAAATTCCCTGCCGTTAATTAGTAAGGCCTTTGAGGAATTAGAAATTGCGGGGAGTGTACTGCATCGTGTCGTGAACTGCAGGCTCTATATCCTTGATTTGGTCTACAAAGATGTAAAACCAAGCCCCTGCCTCGATCTTCGATTCGATGATCAGGTTATGAGCTTCCCGAAAGCCCAAAGCATCAGACATTGCTGGCAGAATCACGAAAGCAACCACCCCGATGATAAGCAAGCCCGCCACAAACGCCAACCATTTACCCGTCCTGTTTGGCAGCCCAAAACCAACTGTGTGGGGGGCTTTGACCGACATCATAGCGCTACTTCCCCATCAGCTTAGCCGTAATTTCGGGGAACACGATGAAGAACATCAGATAGGCAACTGCCAATGTGAGCACGATATTGAACGACTGGCCGCAGACATACAGGATAACCGGTTTGCCGCCCTTGAAATACTTGCCAAGTTCACGGAAGTCAGTGGACAGGCCGATACTGACAAAGGCCATGGCAAATAACCACCGCTGCAGAAGGCCAGCAAATCCTCCGATAATCCCGGTATCAATCACGACACGCGCCGCATCGGGCTGCATGTTGGCATGAATGACCGAGAAAATGACCGAAGCGCCGATAAATCCGAGTACGAATTTCGGGAACCGGTCCCAGATCTGCCGGATCGCTCCGCCGAAGCTCAGGTCTGCTTCGCAGGCACGGGATGTATCAACGCGCAGACACCAGTAGGCGGCGATACAGAATGCCATAACGCCGATCAGTATGTTCTGGATCATTTTAATCGTAGCCGCCACGTCGCGAGCTACCGGCCCAAGCATTTCGCCGGCTGCGACTACCGCGCCGGTGGAGTCAACCGTTCCGCCGATCCAGGCGCCGCCCAGCACCGGATGCATTCCCATCGCCTTGATCGCCATCGGCATGACCACCATCATGATCGCCGTAAACAGAATCGAGATTCCGACCGACAGAGTCAGTTCTTCCTTCTTGGCCCGACAGGCAGCGGCGGCGGCAATCGCGGCAGACACGCCGCTGACCGACATGTCGGCCGATATAGTGATATTAAGCTCTTTCGATTCCATCTTGATCACGTTCTGACCGAACCAGTAGGTTCCAATCAGAACAATCGGCGTGACCAACCAGGTCACGACAATGCCGGGAATGCCGATTAACAGCATTTTGCCCATCAAGATCGAAGAACCCAAGAGAACCAGACCGGTCTTGATGTAATACTCGGTCTGCGCCGCAGCCAAAAGCCATTTCGGCGTGCCGATCGTATTACTGATCAGGAATCCGAGCAAAATCCCCCACAAAACATACTCCAAGCCCCACGCCCGCAGACTGCTGTTAGCGGCCAGGAAATAAGAAAGTACCGACAATAAGAATACCACCGGGAAGCCCATCATAAATTGAGAAACCGGTCTCCCCATCACATAAATCCCCACGGAAAAGAACAGCGCCAATCCGATACACAGCACAATCAAACCGGGAATCAGGTTATAGGGTTTGGTTTCGGCCGCCCCTTTGGCGCGAGACTCGGCGGCGCGTGCTTTACGCCAGTTTTCGACCTTGTCGCTTGCCACTTTGTTCAGTGCGGCATCTTTGAATTGAACCGCAGCTGCTGCGCCTTGCGCCGTCTTGGCATTGGTCAGCGCCGCTACCGTGGCTTTTTTAGCTGTATCATAGCGACCGGCCGCTGCGGCGCTCTTGGCTTTCGCATCGGCTTCACTCAGGTAAAAAGAAGCCACGGGGTTGTCTGACCAGCCTTTCGGTCGACTTGCGTATGCCGAGAAAGTCTTGGCAAATGGAATATTGCTGCCACGCAGGCTGCTTTTGGCGTCACTGGCCTGATACCATTCCAGTGTCTTGAACGGTGCCTTTTTGGCCTCCGCTGCCATGACCGCGTTACTTTTGGCAATTATCGATTCCATGTTGGCCGGCGTGGAAGAAAAGAAGACAAAGAGACCGATGATAAGAATCGTTAACCCCATCCAAATTGCCCAGTAATCCTCGTGTTTCCACAGATAAGAGTAGTCTTTCTTGGCTGGCGAATTTCCATTGGTTGTCATAGGTTGAATACACCTCCTCGAAAATTCTGTCCGTTCATTCAGACCTGGCGGTAGACTTTACTCGCGATTGCAGGAAAAGATTTGATCCGCTTCTTTTTTTCTGCGAAGGATGGTCTCTTCTTCCAGCCTCTTGATAACGTCTCGCCACGTCATGTCTGGCGCAGAATTCAAGGCAACGGCCGCTTCGTTTACGAGGCGCTCCCTTTGTGCCAGTTCAACCAAGAATAGCTGGAATTCTTCGGGCCGATAAGCCTCCCTTACCATAGCAACATAGTCAGCGGCCTGCGTGGACAACAACCGCTGATAATGTTCCGTCAGCAGAGTAATTTCACTTAATTGCGCCTGATAAATCTGCTGTAGCGGAGTGTCGGCGTCTGGCTTCTTTCGGACCTTTTGGGCTATTTCTGCTTCGACGGTTTGCGCGGATGCTCCTGCAACGAGTCGTGCGGCGGCTTCGAGCGCATGGGTCTTTGTGTACAAAAAGCCCCGCAGGAAGGTATCGCCCAACTGCTTGAATTTCTGCTGGCGTTGCATAAAAACAATGAACAGGAATGGGATCAGAATCATCCAGACCGATAATTCGGGCTTTTCCAGCACCGATTCAGTCAATTCACCGGCAAATCGGCGCTCATGACGGGCAACGATTTCCTGTTTCGCATTTGACTCCATTTTATACCCCGTACAATTTGTAGCAACTCCGGCAGAGCAGCGGGTATTCCGGTTCTGCTTTGGTAAAGGCCCGCAGCAACTGCCTGGTATTCTCGCTTCGCAATATTTCCAGCAAAGACTGCTGATCGGCTCGCCCCAGAACCACGGGTTCGCCGACCGAAGGTTTTCCATGGAACCAGAAATTCGCCACCGCCCCCGGCGGCAGCGCCATTTGATGGCAAGGCACTATGCGGGCATCCGTTGTCACATATAGCGTCCCGCGCAACGGATCCGCACTACAGGTTCTGGGGCCGGGCGAAGCGGTCATTGGTTCGCAGGAAAATAAAATCGATCGCTGTTCGGCAATTCGTTGGGCCTCGGCAACAACATCCGGATCCGTTTCCTGCGGATTCAAAAATACCACCTGTTGTTCCATTGGAAGAACGGGAATGCAATCCATGTGCTCGACGCAAATCTGGTCGGCGCCGATCGTTGCCGCCAACTCAACCGCCGCCGGCAATTCCTGCAGATTGCTTCGCATCAACGTATAGTTGAGACTGATATACAGCGACTTGTTTCTGGCAATTCTGCGTTCACGCAACTGACGGACCCGACGACATATCAGATCAAAATCCGTTCCTGAACGATGGCGCTGATGCGTTGCCGCAGTAGCGCCGGTCAAAGTAAACGAAATAAAATCCAGCTCCATGTCCAGGGTCCGTTCAACAGCTTTATCGTCATATAACAGGGCGTTGGTGCGAAAGCCGACCTGAGAGCCAGAGCGCTTCGCCAGCGCCGCCATTTCCCAGAATCTCGGATGAATCAGCGGTTCGCCCCAACCTTGCAAAAAGATCATCTGGAAAAAACCAAATGCCGGGGCAAGTGATTTTTCGTATACGTCCCACGACAGCATGCCGTCAGTCCAGCTACCCCGCAAGGCAGTGCGCGGACAATAGAAGCAACTGCTTTGGCACGTCGAAGTCAATCCGACCTGGAGGGCAAACACGCGCGGCGTCGTTTGCGTCAGCCGACGAATCCCGTTTGCGATTTGTCCGATCCAGGTTCGGTTTTTCATTGGTTACACGCAGCCGGTCGGTTTTGGCAAGCCGGCGATTTTACAGGCGCCCTTTGCCGGTCCTGTCGGGAACAAGGCGTACAGTTCCTGCATGGAAATAGCGTTATCCTTGCAGACTTTGCGGACCATTGGCGCAATACCGAACTGCTTGAAATAGTCCTTCAGATAATTGATGATTTTCCAGTGCTGTTCAGTTAACTCTTCTACCTCTTCCTCCTTGGCAAAATATTCGGCGATCTCCGTGCTCCACAGATCTGGCTCAACGATGAATCCATCTTCATCCAATTCGATTTGTTGTCCTTTGATTTCGACGAATGACATACACTTATCTCCTCTCGTTTACCCTCAGCGCATGGCGCGGGGAATTAATATTTAAACTGGGTGGTCGAACGGAACGTCGTGTTGGCGTGGGTAAAGTCATCCAGATGCTTGTCGGTGAACGGCAGATCGGTAATGGCGAAGAAGCGTTCCCAACCGATTCGTCCGATCCATTCGCCCATCCGCTCGCCCGGACGCGCATTGCTGGCCCAGGTTTCGACCAGGTGGGTCACCGCATCGGTCACTTCCGGCCAGAACGGCGGGTTATTGGGAATGAAGGGGATGGCCAGACGCGAGAACATCGGCTTCGAACGGGCGTTGGACACTTTGCCGCCGACCCAGATCGACACGCCATCATTTTCCGGATCCATAATCTTGATTGCAGGGCAAACTACGGTACAGTTGCCGCACATCATGCACTTATCATGATTGATTTCTATACTCTTCATCTTGGGATTCGGTCGGATCGCGCCTGTAGGACAGGATGCGATGGTATTGGGTATTTCACAGATTTTCGAAGCCAGCTCATGATTAATCCGGGGAATCGTCCGATGGATGCCGACCACGGCAATGTCCGAACAGTGGCAGGCGCCGCACATGTTGACGCAGCAGGCTACGGCAATACGGCAACGGGCCGGTACCGATTTTTTGCCGGTAAAATAGTCGACCATCGTTTCCATGATGTTTTTGGTCAGGCCCGAGGCGTCAGTGACGGCGCTCTTACAGTGAATCCAGCCCTGGGTATGTACGATGTTGCTGATAGAGAGACCGACACCGCCTACCAGATAGTCTTTTTCATCCAACTCTTTCAACAACGGCTCCAGCTTTGCCTTGTCGGAAACCAGAAATTCCACGTTGTTTCTGGTGGTAAAACGCAGGAAACCGCCGCAATACTTCTCGGCGATATCGGAGATGTCGCGAATAAAATCGCTGCTGACCAGGCGAGCCGAAGCGACGCGGACCGAATAGAGCTCTTCGCCGGTTTCACTGACATGGCGCAACACGCCGGGTTGCGGCACTTCGTGATAGAGCCACTTGCCATAATTGCGGGTGATGATCGGCGGTAACATCGTCTTATAATTGGGCGGGCCGAAATCTGTTCTAGCCATTTTTAACAACCTCCTCTTCCTTCCAGAAGATATAAGGATTCGCACGCGGGGCGCTGACCATCTGCGGCAGCGGCTTCAGGCCGATTCCTTCGAGGAACGTGGCCAGGCTGAGACGTTCGACCAATTCACCCAGTCGCTCGCGATTTTTGCCGTTTTCGGCCCAAAACTCGGTGATTTTTTCGACCAAATCCTTGATTTCGGTGTAAGGCGCTTCCGCTTTCATGAATGGAACCAAAATCCAGCCGATCATGGCGCCTTTGACAACCGGTGCTTTTCCGCCGATCTGGATGGTGATGCCGCGTTCTTTGCCGATATGCAGGGCTTTTGGCATCACGTTGATGCAATGCATGCAACGGACGCAGTCTTCGGTCTTGACTGACAGGGTTTCTGTTTTCGCATCCCAATCTAGAGCCTCTGTCGGACATTTGCGGCAGACATGCACCATGCTCATTCCAGCGGCAACATATTTGCGCACTTCTTCCTGGTTTACCTGAATCGCATCGCGCCAGGTACCAATCAGCGCCATGTCCGAACGCGCCGAAGCAGCCGCGCAGTCATTGGGGCAACCGGAAATCTTGATTTTGAACTTATAGGGCCAGGCCGGACGATGCATTTCATTCTGATAATGCATCGTAAGGTCATACATCATGTCCATGGCGTCGATACAGGATTTTTCGCAGCGAGCTTCGCCGCAGCAGCAACTAAGAGTCCGCAGCGCGCCTCCGGAGCCGCCGAGATCGAAATCGATCTCGCCCAGGGCATCAAAGCAGGGTTGCAGGTTCTCGGTCGTTGTGCCAAGTAGGATGATATCGCCGGTGGAGCCATGCATGTTGTACAGTCCACTGCCGTATTTATCCCAAATGTCAGCCAAAGCACGGAGTTTTTCGCTGGTGTAGAAAAAACCGGGAACCTGGTTCACGCGCATCGTGTGAAATTCGCGCGCGTCCGGGAACCGCTCAGGATCGTCGGAATAACGACCGACGACGCCACCGCCGTAGCCCTTAACTCCCACAATGCCGCCGTGTTTCCAGTGACCAATTTTTTCAACGTAGGAAGCTTCAACTTGCTCGAGCAGGCCCTGCGCCATTTTGCTAGTTTTTGCCGCCTTTTTGATTTCGGTGACAAAACTGGGCCAGTCGCCTTTTTCCAGTTCGTCCAGCAACGGTGTTGCCGCTACTTTTTTTTCTACATCCATGAACATTCCCTGCCTTTCTCTGCTTATTTCGTATTAGCCGGATTCAATACTCGGTGACGGTAATGGCTTCTGCAGGACAAGTCATGACGCAGGACTGGCACCCCATACATTCGGAGGCATCGCCGGTTACTTCGGCCTTCGCGCCCACCATGCCCAGAATTTGCGCGGGACAGCCTTGCGTACATTGGGCGCAGCCGATACACTTTTCTTCTTCGATCGCTACCATGAACATTTTTCAAATCACCTCTTTTCCTTGCGAAGTCAGGGTCATTTTAAATTGTTTGTGAAAAATAGCACACACAAGCTCAGAAGAATTGCTTATATCTTCAGTTTATTTTACGTCCGAAATCATTATTAGTAAAATTCTAAAAATTAATAGCATGTATCACTAAAACTAATGGCAGCATCACTTGATGCTGCCATTAGTTTTATCCCCTTACCTGATCGAGGAAAAACGCACAAAATTTATTTACAGTTTTGGTCTGAAACTTTGCCTTGTTTCGCAACATCCAGAAGTTGCGGTCAATCGTACCCTCACAAAGCGGTATTACACAAATTTCCCCGCGTTTGACTTCGTCACTCACCGCCAGTCGCGACATGATTCCCAGCCCCGACCCCGCCATGACGGCGCTTTTTATCGCCTCTGTACTATTAAAACTCATATTGACGTTCAGCGCAGCCGGCGAGAAATCATGCCGGACCAAAAAATTTTCAAATACGCGGCGCGTACCCGAATCGGTTTCGCGCAAGACCCACGGTTCATTCAGCAAAGTTGCGATCGTAATCGGTTTTTCCCTACAATGACAGCGCCCGGCTGACTTTATAACAACCAGGTCATCACCGCGAAAACACTCGCCCTCCAAATCAGAAACCGGTTTGTATAATCCCTCAACAAAACCAACATCAGCCGCGCCTTCGACCGTTTTGCCAATTACTCGCTCTGTGTTTTCGATCTCCATAGTAATACTGACATTCGGGTAAAGCTGATTAAACTGAACCAATATTTTGGGCAGCAAGTATTCACCGATTGTCATGCTTGCTGCAATCGACAAACGCCCGGTGACCAAGTCCAGTTGCCCCGACATGGTATCCCGCGCCTCCTGATACAGTCGCTCCAGACTCACAGCGTACGGATAAAGCGCACTACCGGCTTCAGTCAGACAAATGCGTCGATGCAACCGATCAAACAGCTTGGCGCCAAAATAAATTTCCAACGCCTGAATATGTTGGCTCACCGATGATTGCGTCATGTGCAGTTCTTGGGCAGCTAGCGAAAAACTCTTTTTCTCAGCAACAGTCTTAAAAATTTGCAATTGAACGTCGAGCATACTTTCTCACTTTCTTTAATTAGGTTGAAAACTTTCGTTCGCTTGCCACGTGTATAGATTCCCTCAGGTATTTTCTATCTACCACCCTCATTATCCTTTTTTTCACTATTTGGCGTTGCCCTAAACTGCAATACAGCTAACCGGTCCTATGGCGATGCAGGTAAAAGAGCAGGAAATCTTTAATAACAACACGAATGTATTTAATTTAGATAGTTGCAGGGAGGTCTCTTGGCATGGAATCCATTTGCGGAATCAAGAATATTGAGGCTTTCTGCGAAGGAATCCTTGAGGCGCTGACCGACGGTGTCTATATTTCCGACAGCTCCGGCATGACCCTCAAAGTAAACAACATGTATGAACAACTGACCGGGCTAAAGAAAGAAGAACTCATCGGCAGAAAAGTCACTGACCTGGTCAAGGAAGGCATGTACGACATTGCGTTGAATCCTGCGATTGTCCAAACCGGCAAACCGCAGACTTCTGTCCAGATGACTCGAATCGGCAAGAAAGTGGTACTCAGCGGCCACCCCGTATTTGATAAAGATGGCAATGTGGCGATGGTCGTCACTTTTGTGCGTGATATAACCTTGTTGTCGCAACTCCACGCCCAGTTAGGTGCTCAGCAGGAGTTGCTGGACAGTTTTCGCAGCGAAGCGCAATATGTATCCAAGAAAACCGGCGATCATGCATATATCGGTGTTACTAGTCCCAAAATGACCAAGCTAATCAGTTTGATGGATTTCTTATCGCAAAGTGACGCCACTGTGCTATTGCTGGGCGAAACCGGCGTTGGCAAGGGAGTTGCCGCGCGCAGAATCCACGAAAAGAGTCCCCGTTGTCGGCAGCCCTTTTTCAAAGTTGACTGCACTACTATTCCAGAAAATTTGATGGAATCGGAATTGTTTGGCTATGAAGCCGGTGCCTTTTCCGGCGCCAATACCAAAGGAAAACCAGGATTGTTTGAAATGGCAGACAAAGGCACGCTGTTTCTGGATGAAATTGGCGAACTGTCGCTAGCGGCGCAAAGCAAACTGCTACGCGTAATTCAGGACCAGGAAATCATGCGAGTCGGGTCGACTAAAGTGGTTAAAGTCGATGTGCGTTTTATCGCCGCAACCAACCGGGATCTGCTTACCGCCGTGGAAAAGGGCACCTTCCGCCGGGACCTTTATTATCGTCTGCTGGTAGCGGTGCTCGAAATCCCGCCACTGCGAGAGCGCCAAGAAGATTTGGTTGGGTTGGTTATGTATTTTCTCGACTTATTCAATCACAAATATCGGAAAACGATCAGTATTTCCAGGAAAGCGCTTGATGTCATGAAGCTATACCGCTGGCCCGGCAACATCCGTGAACTGGAAAATTTTATTCAGAGCATGATCGTAACTCGCGAATCAAGCGTAATTGAGGTATACGATCTTCCCTCCTATATGTCGGCAGTGGCGCCCGACCTTGATCAAAGTAATTTGACACTGCCGGAAATCATGGCCGACCTGGAAAAGGATCTGCTGCGCAAAGCCTTACAAAACAAGGGTTCAGTTGCTGATGTCGCGACCTTGTTCCAAGTTGACCGGACTACAATTTTTCGCAAACTCAAAAAATACAAGTTAATCTAGTTTTCCTCGTTGCAACATCGCACCAACTTGTTGCGATGTTGCAACGCCAGTTTGCGGCCATTTTCGGTCGTTCCATCTTTGCGAAGGCAGATTTGTTGCAAAATTTCAACAAGTCTGCCTTCGCCATGTTGTGTGGGAAAAAAACAGCCCAAAAGCTGCCAAGCATTGCCCTTATTGAGTTTGAATCGCCAGACATCTATTTATCTGATGATTGGCATCATTCTTGCTTATATCTTGTTTCAGGCAAAGCAACCTGCGGTATTTGTTCCCGGGGGAGAATATGGCTGCAGGGTGCTCACAAGCAGTCAACAACAAAAGAAATGAGGAGTGGAGACATGTCGAAGCAAAAATGGATTCTTTCAATTCTATTGGTAGTTCTTCTCGTAGTAACAATGAGCGTGGTTGGCTGCGGCAAAAAAGACGCCGCTAAGCCTGCCGACGGCAAATCAGCTGGTGGAAAAACGATCACGATCCGTTTAGCGCACCCGATGGCCCCGGGCAATAACGTAACTCTCGGTTATGAGAAGTTCAAAGAAATCGTCGAGAAAAAATCCAACGGCAAAGTCAAAATCCAGATCCATGGAAATACTACATTGGGTAGCGACCGCGTCACTATGGAGTCCGTGCAAAAAGGCAGCTTGGAAATGGCCTCCAGTTCTTCACCGAACATGGCTAGCTTCTCGCCAAAATTCATGGTGCTTGATCTCCCCTTCATTACATCTCCGACCAAACAGGATAAGCTTTACAAAGCTTTTGACGAAGGCGATCTTGGCAAATACTTCACGAAAGTCTGTGAAGATATCGGCCTGAAACCGATCATGTGGAGCGAATATGGTTATCGTAATTTCGTCTCCACCAAAAAAGAAATCAACTCGGCTGACGATCTGAAGGGCCTGAAAGTCCGTACCACCGATTCGCCCGTAGAAGTTGCCGTCGCCAAAGCTCTCGGCATGAACCCGACTCCCATTGCCTGGGGAGAAGTATATACAGCGCTCCAACAGGGAACCATCGACGCCGAGGGAAACACCTTCAGCTTGCTGGCTGACGCCAAACATAATGAAGTGCTTAAGTTCGCGATGGATTCCGCACACAACTACAGCATGCACCTGCTAATGATGAATAAGAAGTATTTCGATGGATTGCCTGCCGACGTGCAGAAAATCATTCTTGAAGCCGGAAAAGAAGCGCTTACATACGAACGCGGCATCACCAAAGATTTGGAAATAAAAGCGACACAGAAATTTAAAGACGGTGGCATCAAGATCCATACCTTGACACCGGAACAGCGCAAGCAAATGCAAGATTTGACCAAACCAATCTGGAAGATGTTCCCGGACAAGATTCCCCAGGACCTGATCGACATCGTCGTGAAAACACAGCAATAATCGGATAAAATCCGCCTCGTAGGGGAGGGTTGAATACCCTCCCGTCCCCCCTTATTTAAATCAAGACGCCGAAGAGAGGGAATACAGATGTCGAAAACGGCTACTGAAACGGCGATCGAACCGATGGTTCCATTGGTCGAAGAAAGCGGCTTCAAGAAATGGCTGCGATTCATTGATGGTAATTTCGAAAAACCATTTCTGGTTTTTGGAATGCTAGCTATTATCCTGATTATTTCCTACCAGACTTTTTATCGTTATGTTCTCACTGATCTGTTCGAGATTTCCGGCGGAGCCGCCTGGACCGAAGAAACTGCGCGGTATATCTTCATCTGGATTTCGTATCTCGCGGTCCCGGTCGCCATTAAACAGAAAAACAACATCCGGGTTGACCTAATTTACGAGAAACTTTCAGCGAGGTGGCAGGCCGTCAGTTGGATCGTAGTCGATCTGGCTTTTCTGACGTTGACGGGAGTCGTAACATTGATGGGGATTGACCATCTCTCGATGATGTTCAAGTTTCCTCAAACAACACCAGCTCTGCAAATTCCGTTTTTCATTCCCTATCTCATCCTGCCAGTTGGATTTGGTCTGATGTCGCTGCGTATTTTCCAGGACCTTTTCGGCAGAATTAAAACCTGCGGTATCCGTGATAGCCTCCTCGGCGTCATCTGTTATGGAGTTCTCTGCGCACCTGTGTTTTTGGACATCGAACTGGGAGCGCTGGTCTGGCTGTTTACGTATTTTATCGTTCTGCTTATGGTCGGAGTTCCAATCGCGATTTCTCTGGGGTTATCGGCGCTGGCTACCATCATCGGTGCTGGGACCCTTCCCTTTGAATATGTCGCACAGATTTCATTCACATCCATCGATAACTTTCCGATTATGGCGATTCCGTTCTTTATCGCGGCTGGAGTATTCATGGGCGCGGGCGGATTATCCAAACGTTTGTTAACCTTGGCCGATGAGCTGCTAGGCTCGCTTTATGGGGGAATGGCCCTTGCTACAATCGCAACAAGTATGTTCTTTGCTGCTATCAGCGGGTCTGGTCCCGCTACCGTTGCCGCAATTGGCTCTCTGACCATTCCGGCAATGGTCGAACGCGGATATGACAAATACTTCTCCGCTGCCGTCATTGCCTGTGCCGGAGCCATCGGCGTGATGATCCCCCCGAGCAACCCGTTCGTCGTCTACGGAGTTTCAGCCCAGGCTTCAATCGGCAAATTATTCATGGGCGGCATCATTCCCGGCGTCCTGACAGGACTGATCCTGATGGCGGTTAGTTATTACCACTCGCGGAAAATGGGCTGGCGCGGCGAAGCTCGCGAGCGCAATATTGGAACTATTCTGAAGGCCATCTGGAATGCGAAATGGGCGCTAATGGTCCCGGTCATTATCCTTGGCGGTATTTACGGCGGCATCATGACGCCGACAGAATCGGCAGCCGTTTCTGCACTGTACGGACTGATCGTCGGCTGCTTCGTATATAAGGAAATCAATCTCAGCAACATTTCCACCTGCATCATGGAAGCCTGCAGCACATCCGCCATCGTCATTGTACTGGTTGCTATGGCCACGATTTTCGGCAACATCATGACCATTGAGCAAGTTCCCACTATTATGGCCGAATTTATCCTGGGGCTCACCAGCAGCAAAATTCTGATACTACTCCTGATCAACTTGTTTTTACTATGGGTCGGTACTTTTATGGAAGCGCTGGCTGCCATTGTTATCCTTACGCCGATTCTGCTGCCTGTCGTTGTCAAGGTCGGCGTCGATCCCATCCATTTTGGTGTCATCATGGTGGTAAATCTAGCCATCGGCTTCGTAACGCCACCAGTGGGTGTCAATCTGTTCGTCGCCAGCAGCGTTTCTCAGTTGCGCATCGAGAAAATTGCCAAGGCTGCAATGCCTCAGCTGATTGCCATGTTGCTTGTGCTGATGGCAGTAACTTTCATTCCGGAAATATCACTCTGGTTGCCACGCTTTATGAAATAACTTTCACGGCGAACTCTTTAACTAAGGGGTTCGCCTAGTTTGATGCGAAGAATTTGTATTACGAAAGGAGAAAAAGTCATGGAAATTAATTGCGCTACTCTTTCACCGCAAGAATACCGGCTACAGGAGGAACAGGCAGGCAGAGATACCTATACGGGTCGGCCCCGACCTTATGAAATTCTCAAATCAATTCAAAAACTGCGCCCGATCATCGACGTGGAACGGGCCAAATTCTTTACCGAATCGATGAAACAAACAGAAGGGCAGATGCTGATTCTGCGCTGGGCAAAGGCAATGCAGCATATCGCTGAAAACATCACTGTTTATATCGATCCCAAACAACTGATTGTCGGACGTTCCGGCGCTCAAGGCCGTTATGGCATCCTATACCCGGAACTCGACGGCGATTTCTTGGGGCGAGCATTGGAGGAAATGCCAAAACGCGTGGGAGCGCCCTTTAGCATCTCGCCCGATGATGCGCGAATCGTAGTCGAAGACATCGCTCCTTACTGGATGGGAAAAACATATCATGAAAGCCTAACCAAAGCGTTGCCAGATAAAACTCTGCAATTGACCTACGATCCTAAGGACCCGCTGTTGTCTCGTTTTATCGTCAACGAAACCTCCTCTTTCCGTTCCTCCATTCAGTGGGTTCACGATTACGAAAAAGTATTGAAACGCGGTTTTAAAGGAATCAAGCAAGAAGCGCTGGAAAAAATGGCTGCGCTTGATCCGCTCAGCCCGGTCGACAACATGGAAAAACGACCGTTCCTGGAAGCAATCGTCATTGCCTGTGATGCCATCGTTCATTGGGCAAAACGGCACGCCCAGCTCGCCATCGTTATGGCCGAAACAGAACAGAACCCGGTTCGCAAGCAGGAGTTGCTGGAGATCGCCGAGCGCTGCGTTTGGGTACCGGAGAACCCGGCGCGCAATTTCCGCGAGGCAATGCAGTCTCAGTGGTTTACTCAGATGTTTTCCCGGATGGAGCAAAAAACGGGCACCATCATCTCCAATGGCCGGATGGACCAATACCTTTACCCCTTCTATAAACAGGACAAAGACGCGGGTATTCTGTCAGACGAACAGACTCTTGAACTGATGGAATGCATGTGGGTAGGCATGGCCCAGTTTATCGACCTGTACATCTCCCCCACCGGCGGCGCTTTCAACGAAGGTTATGCCCACTGGGAAGCCGTGACCATCGGCGGACAAACCAAAGAAGGCATGGACGCCACCAACGAACTGACTTACTTGTTCCTGCAATCCAAACGCGAATTTCCCATGCACTACCCCGATCTGGCAGCCCGGATTCATGCCCGCGCTCCAGAACGATACCTTTACGAAGTGGCGGAAACCATCAAGGAAGGTTCCGGGTTCCCCAAACTATGCAATGATGAAGAAGTCGTTCCCGTGCTGCTAGCTAAGGGAGCCAGCTTTGAAGATGCATACGACTACGCCGTTTCCGGCTGCACAGAATGCCGGATGCCGAACCGCGAAACCTACACCAGCCCCTGCGCCTATATCAATTTCGCTGCCGCAGTGGAAATGACGATGTACAACGGAAAAATGAAATTGCAAGGCGACGAGGTTATTGGCCTGGAAACCGGCGATCCCTGCAGTTTCAAAACTTGGGCTGAATTTTGGCATGCCTATATGGCCCAGCACATATACTTCCTCAAGCATGCTTTTATCCAGCAACACATCATCATCAACCTGCGGCCGAAGCACTTTGCCTGGCCAATGGGCTCCGCCCTCAACGACTGCTGCATGGATGATTGCAAAGACATCCACCAACCTGTCATCAAAGGCGGCATCGACCTCGGCTACTTCGAGTTTATGGGTTATGCCACCGTCGTCGACTCGCTGGCAGCCATCAAAAAACTGGTCTATGAAGACAAAAAACTGACCATGGGCGAACTAATCGAGGCAATGAAAGCGAACTTTGAAGGGAAAGAAGCCGTTCGCCAGATGGTTGCCAATGCACCTAAGTATGG
This sequence comes from Negativicutes bacterium, assembly GCA_041741355.1. Taxonomy (GTDB): domain Bacteria; phylum Bacillota; class Negativicutes; order UBA1444; family UBA1444; genus UBA1444. Next base: position 17,229 of record JBGSKE010000437.1, read on the forward strand.
CAACAATGATTCCTATGCCGACGCGATCGCCAAAGATCTCGACCGTGAATGTCTCAAATTCACCAAGAAATATTCCAAAGAACTGGGGGTTCATCTGGACCTGCGGTTGGTTCCGTTCACTTCACATGTTCCTTTCGGCAAAGTAGTCAGCGCCACCCCCAATGGTCGCAAGGAATACACGCCGTTGTCCGATGGCTCGGCCGCTTCGCAGGGTTGTGACATGCACGGTCCGACGGCGGTGCTCTTGTCCAACTATCTCACCAAAAACTACGACTTCCGCGAACGGGCAGCCCGTCTCCTCAATGTCAAATTCACCCCTTCCATCGTGGCCGGCGAAGAAGGCACCAAAAAACTGGTTTCTTTCATCAAGACCTGGTGCGATCTCAAGCTGTGGCACTTGCAATTCAACGTCATCAACAAATCAACGCTGCTGGCAGCGAAAAAAGACCCCGAAAACTACCGCGGCCTGATTGTCCGCATCGCCGGCTACAGCGCCTATTTCACCGATCTGTCGCCAGACCTGCAGAACGACCTGATTGCCCGGACTGAGCACACAACCATCTAAATCAATACTATGTGGCGGGTTCCGCCGCTTCGGCGGAACCCGTTGTTTTTAGGAGGCAACCTGTGAATTCGCCGCAATTGAACAAAAAGGCCGGTTGTGTTTTCAATATCCAGCACTATTCGGTTCACGACGGCCCCGGCATTCGTACCATCGTCTTTCTCAAGGGTTGTCCCTTGACGTGCCGCTGGTGCAGCAATCCAGAGTCACAGCAACTTATTGCCGAAGTCGCCTACAATTCCAACAAATGTATCGGTGTCGAAGAATGCTACCGCTGCGGCGCAGTGTGCCCAACGCAGGCGATTCAAAAAACAACCGGCGGCAAGATTGCCATCGACCGCCAAAGCTGTAGTTCCTGTTATGCTTGCGTCGATGCCTGCCCGTCCAAAGCGCTCCACCTTTTCGGCGCTCCAATGGGCCTGGCCGAAATTTTGAAAATCGTCGAACAAGATAGCGCCTTCTATTCGCGTTCCGGCGGCGGTTTGACCATCAGTGGCGGCGAGCCGCTGATTCAGGCCGAGTTCGTTGGCGAGCTGCTGCGCGAAGCAAAACGGCGCCGCATTAATACAGCGATGGAAACCTGCGGTTATGGCGAATGGTCAAAACTGGACTCAGTTGCACCCTTTCTCGACACGATTCTGTTTGACATCAAAACCATTGACCCGGTGAAACACGAAGAATTCACCGGTGTATCCAACGAACTGATTCTCGAAAACTTACTCAAACTGCGGCAGGCATTCCCAAAACTTGATATCTGGGTTAGAACACCGCTGGTTCCCGGTTTCAACGATACAGAAGAAGAAGTCGGAGCGATTCTGGATTTTATCCGGCAAATTCCTGACGTGCATTACGAGCTGCTGCCTTACCACCGGATGGGCCAATCAAAATACCAGTTTTTGGACCGTGATTATCCGATGGGTGACGTAAAACTGAGTGACGACAGGGCAAACGCATTAAAAGAGTTTGCCAAAGATCGTCTCGCATAAGTAAGCAAACCAGAAATCTTTCACCGAAAGCGGCAGAGGAGGAACCCACATGCGTATCATCGATTTTCGTTTCCGGCCCAATACGCCGGAAACGCTTTCCGGCATCGCCAACAGCGCAATGTTCAAAGGACTTTGCGCTACCATCGACTTTGACAAAATGCAACCACAGGCATTGGAAGAAGTCGTGGCAGACCTCACCATGCATCATGTCGTGAAAGCCGTCATTACCGGTCGCGACTGTGAAACAACATTCGCTGCCAAACCAAACAATCCTAGTGTCATCGAATTCACCAGCAAGTTCCCGGACATATTTATCGGATTTGCCGGTGTCGACCCGCATAAAGGAATGCGGGGCATCTATGAACTGAAAAACCTGGTTGAAGAAAAAGGTTTTAAAGGCGCGGCGATCGATCCCTATCTGGCGCAAATCTACGTCAACGACGCCAAATATTATCCAATCTACGCCAAATGTTGCGAGCTGGATATTCCAGTGGTCATCACAACCGGTCCGGCGACGCTGGTTCCCAACACGGTCATCGATCACGTTGCCCCGCGCTATATCGATTTTGTGGCCCGCGATTTTCCGGATTTGAAAATCGTCGTCAGTCATGGCGGTTATCCCTGGGTCAATGAGATGATCATGGTTACGCAGCGCAATGCCAACGTGTATCTTGAATTGTCCGAGTACGAGTTTTTTCCCCAATCAGAAGCCTATCTGCAGGCTGTCAATACACTGATCAGCGACAAAGTCGTGTTTGCCAGCGCGCACCCGTTCGTTGATTTCCGGTTAGCACTAAAAAACTACGATACTATTTCCTTCAAGGAAGGCGTACGGGAAAAAGTCATGTACAAGAATGCCGCGCGGATTCTCAAGCTGGAAGACCAACAAGAAACTGCCGTCGTCAACGACCATATGGAGCGCCTGATCATCGAAAGCGTACTGAAGGAATTAGCCAAACGCGGTATGGTTGTTGGCAAGTAACCGCTGGAAGGAGTGAATCCGGTGAAAATCGGCAGAGTAATCAATAATGTCTGGGCAACCCGCAAAGAAGATTCGTTGGTAGGATTGAAACTGATGATTGTCCAATTCCTTGATGCTGCCAACCAACCAGTTGGCGACATCATAGTGGCTGCCGACTTTATCGGCGCCGGAATCGGCGAAAAAGTTCTGGTGGCCGAAGGCAGTTCAGCCCGTCAGATGGGCGGCCTTGATCACTCCCCTGTGGATGCAGTCATTGTGGGCATCATTGATGAAGAGCATCAAAAAACAGGCGGCAGTATCGCCCATGCGTGACGATATTGTTCAAATGGTCAAACTGGCCGGAGTTGTCGGGGCGGGCGGCGCGGGGTTTCCTACCCACGCCAAACTCGCCTGCACAGCGACCACGATCATCGTCAACGCCGCTGAATGTGAGCCCTTGTTACGGGTGGACCAGCAGTTGCTTGAGTTTGCCGGCGGCCGGATGATCCAGGGACTCAAGGCGGCAATGCAGGCAACCGGCGCCCAAGAAGGCATCATTGCGACAAAAGGCAAATACAAAGCCGGCATCGCTACGTTAAAACAAACAATGAGCGACGACCAAATCCGCCTGCATTTATTGCCGGATTTCTATCCGGCAGGCGATGAACACGTGACCGTCCGCGAAGTGACCGGCAAAATCGTGCCACAGGGCGGCATTCCGTTGCAAGTCGGCTGCGTCGTTACCAACGTCGAAACACTGGTGAACGTGGCTGAAGCGCTTGACGGCAACCCCGTCACTCATACCTATCTGACGGTTACCGGCGAGGTCCCCAGCCCGTACACCTGCCTACTGCCAATCGGCGCCTCGGTGGCCGAAGCCATCGCACTGGCAGGCTGTTACGACTTGTCCGGCATGCGGGTGATCGATGGCGGTCCGATGATGGGTAAAATGGTCAGTTCGCCAGCTGACCCCATCACCAAAACCACTAAAGGGCTGATCGTTTTGCCGGTTGACCATCCCCTGATCCGCAAGCGAAATCAGTCCAGCGCCCAAATTATAAAGCAAGCGCAGAGCGCCTGCATCCAGTGCCGCTATTGTACGGATCTGTGTCCCCGCTTTCTGCTCGGTCACAATCTTGAACCGCATAAAATCATGCGAGCGGTTCGCAATATGAAGGCAAACGAAGAAATCATGAAAATGGCCCTGACTTGCACCGAATGCGGAATCTGCGAACAGTACGCCTGTTTCATGGCGCTTTCGCCGCGCACCGTAAATGCGATGCTCAAACAGGAATTGTCCAAGCAAGGCCTTAAACCCAATCCAGCACCGGTTGAACAGTTGGCGCATCCATTACAGGAACACCGGAAAATTCCAGTCAAACGGCTGATCGCCCGGTTGGGGCTCAGCAATTATGACAAAGCCGCGCCCTGGTGTGATAAAGAATTCCAACCGACACAAGTGCGGATCCCCTTGAAGCAGCATGTCGGCGCACCTGCTAAACCGCTTGTTGAAATCGGCGCGGTCGTCCGCCGCGGCGATTTGATTGCGGCGCCACCGCCTGATAGTTTGGGCGCCAATATTCATGCCAGCATTGATGGCACTGTACTGGAAATCACCGACAAAGTCACTATTGCACCGCCAAAAGGAGGTCGCCGATGAAAATACAGGCAATCGGCCTGCTTGAATTGTCGAGCATCGCCAAAGGAATGGAAGCTGCAGATTCAATGCTGAAAGCTTCCCAGGTTGATCTATTGGAAGCGCGACCGATTTGTCCGGGCAAGTTCATGGTGCTGGTTTGCGGCGACGTCGCTTCGGTACAAAGCGCCGTTGATACCGGAAAAACAATCGGCGCCCACACCGTAGTCGATGAATTCATGTTGCCAAATGTGCACCCATCGGTGATCGCAGCGCTTTCCGGGGCTTCGCCTGTTACCGAGATTCGGGCGCTGGGAATCATCGAATCATTTTCGGTCGCTTCCCTGATCGTGGCAGCCGATACCGCCGCCAAAGCCGGCAACGTCGAATTAGTAGAGATCCGGGCGGCCATGGGAATTGGCGGCAAATCCTTCGTGACCCTCTCGGGGGATGTCTCGTCGGTGAATGCTTCGGTTGAAGCCGGCGTGGCTGCAATCTCGGCAAAAGGAATGCTGGTGGAGATGGCTGTCATCGCCTCACCGCACCCGTTGCTCAAAACCAGTCTTGCATAAGGAGGTGACTAAACAGTTGAAGATGCTGATCACGGCGACTGAGGTACGGGCCTTTGCCAAGACCGGCGAACCGCGGATGAACGTGCCAAAAAGCGCTATCGTTACTCCTTCCGCCTGGGACGAAGCCAAGGACTGCGGCATAACCATCGAACTGACAACAGAGGCGCCCGAGTCAAAAAATTGGGCGGATAAGCCCGTATTGGGTTCCGGCGAAATCAATCAGGATTTTCTGGCCCGTGTTGTTTCAGAAGTGATTGCCTGTCTGCAGAACACGAAAACAATTCCAGAACCGATGGAAGTTGCCCCCAGCGGACTGAAAAGACTCCGCGGCGACCGCATGGTTTTTACCGGCGCAGTTACCGGCAAAAACGAAGACAATATCAAAAGCTGCGATTTGTTTGCAACCAGCGCCGGCGCAAAATATGCGACCCGGATCCTGACTCTGACGGATGTTTCATTTTCCCGCGAACTGGAGTCTGATGAAACTCTGCATGTTTTGGAAGGGACACTCGATTGTACCGTCAATGGAACCAAATTCAGCGGCGTTGCTGGAGATTCGTTTTTTTTGCCAGCCCATCGAACGGTAACTCTGACAACACCCACCCGGGCGAAGCTGTTTGCAGTAACGGCAGCCCTGTGTTAATCCCCCTGTCGCACAAACAGTATTGAAGGAGGCACAATAATGGACAATGCATTGGGTATGATCGAAACCAAAGGATTAATCGGCGC